>JAKEEX010000453.1 GCA_022616315.1 Myxococcaceae bacterium | reverse complement strand
TAGATGTGGCCCACCTGGCCCATCCGCCGGAGCAAGAGCTGGAAATGCAGGGCCGCCTGGCCCGTGGCGTCTCCGGACTTGAAGCTCGGGATGAGCTGATGAACGGCCATCGTCGTCTGGTCTGGATGCGCGCCCGGAGGAAGTCCCCGGTGCACTCTCGCGAGCGCGGGCGGTGTATCACAGCCGTCGTGGTATGAGGCCCGCCGTGTCCTTCGGCCCCATCGCCTTCGACGCCACACTCTGGGACGAGCCCACCACCGGGATTGGCCTCTACGCCCACTGTCTCGCCCGGGAGCTGGAGGCCCTGGGTGTGGGGGTGCGTCTCCTCGGGGCTGCACACTCGGGTGCGACCCCGCGGGGCCAGATGGGACGCACGCGCTGGGTCCTGACCGAGCTGCCTCGCCTCCTCGAGGGGGCTCCGCTCTACCATGCAGTGGGCAACTTCAACCTCCCGCTCCTGCGCACCCCCGGGACCCGCTTCGTGCTCACCGTGCACGACCTCATCCCGCTCACGCATCCGGGGACGGTGTCCCGGGCCTTCCACTGGCAGTTCCGGCTCTGGCTCGCCCGCAGCATCCAGGTGGCGGACCGCGTGGTGTGCGTCAGCGAGCACACCCGGCGTCAGCTCGTGGACCGGTTCCCCGGCGTCGCCGCCCGGTCCGTGGTGGTGCACAACGGGGCGGACCACCTCGGGGGCGCTGCGGACACCACACCCGTCGAGCGTGCGTACGTGGACTCGCTCGCGCTTCCGGAGCGCTTCGTTCTCTACGCGGGCTCACTGGACGTGCGGAAGAACGTGGCGCTGGTGCTGGATGCCATGGAGCGACTGGGCCCCGGTGTCACGCTCGTGCTCGTGGGACAGAGCTGGTTCGGATCCGGGCCCGTCGAGCGGCGTGTCGGTGAGCTGCGTGCACGCGGGTACGACGTGCGGCCGCTCGGGTTCCAGTCAGCAGGTGTGTATGCGGAGGTCATGCGGCGCGCTTCCGTGTTCGCGTTCCCTTCGCGTGCGGAGGGATTCGGGCTGCCTCCGCTGGAGGCCATGCGTGCGGGGGTTCCAGTCATCGCATCCACCGCCGGGGCGATTCCCGAGGTGTGTGGGGGCGCGGCCGTCCTGGTGGACCCGGACGACGCCGCCGGTCTTGCCGCTGCGCTCTCACGACTCCTGAGCTCGGAAGAGGAGCGGCGTCACCGTGCCGAGCTGGGCCGCGAGCAGGCCGCTCGCTTCACCTGGCGTCGTGCTGCGCAGCAGACACTCGAGGTGTACCGCGAGCTGCTCGAGCGGTAGGTGCAGCCAGCGTGAGACGGAAGACGTGCGCCCTGTGCGGGCGCAGGTGGTGGCGGGGTAGCATCGAGCGCTGCACATGGGAGGCCGTGAGCACCGCGGCGTTTGGGGAGGCAACTGGATGCGCTCGATGCACGGAGGATTGGGACGGAGCCGCTGGCGTTCACTGGCGGGTGCGACGGGTGTGTTGCTGAGCACAGGTTTCACTTCCGGTGCGTGGGCCCAGCCCATCAGGGTGCCCGCGTCGCTCGTCACCGATGCGGGCCCTGCGAACGGCGTGGCAATCTGGGTGCATCCGCAGGATGTGGCACGGAGCGCCGTGCTCGTCGCCGAGGGAGATGCCGGGGTCGCCCTCTACGCGCTCGATGGTGGCCTGGTGCGGCGCGCGCTCGTCGGTGGAGTCGTGACGGATGTGGACGTGGCGCATGCGCCGCCGGCGGCCCTGAACGCCTCTTCCCTCGTCCTGGCCGTGGATGCGGAGAACCGGGAGCTCCTGCTCTACACGGTGGACCCT
>JAKEEX010000452.1 GCA_022616315.1 Myxococcaceae bacterium | reverse complement strand
TGGCCCAAAACGCTGGAGGAGCTCGACGAGCGCAAGATCAAGCTCGCCGAGAAGAGCCAGCCCAAGCCTACCATCCTGTTTGCGCCCGGCGCCGGCGCTCCGTCCACCTCCGACTGGATGAAGGCCTGGGCTGCGCGCCTCGGCGAGATCGGACCGGTCGTGCGCTTCGACTATCCGTACATGAAGGCAGGCACGAAGCGGCCCGACCCCCACGACAAGCGCGTGGCCGCCCATCGCGAGGCACTCGGCTCGCTGAAAAATGTCGTCCTCGTCGGTAAATCGATGGGGAGCCGCATGGGGTGCCATCTCGCCGTCGAGGGCGCACCGGAGGTCCGCGCCCTCGTGTGCCTGGGCTATCCGCTGGTGAGCCCCGGGCCGAAAAAGCAGCGGCGGGACGAGGTGCTGGTGGCTCTGCGCACACCGGTGCTCTTCGTTCAGGGTACCCGTGACGCCATGTGCCCGCTCGATGAGCTGGCCGCCGTCCGTGCGCGCATGACCGCACCGAGCGCGCTCCACGTCGTGGAGAGCGGCGATCACTCGTTGATCGCCCGGAAGACTTGGCTGCGCGAGCACGCCCAGACGCAGGCCGACGTGGATGGAGCCATCATGAAGGCGATACGCGCCTTCCTCGCTGTCCACGCGGGTTTGCGTTAAGCATGCAGCGTGGACGTCGCCGACTTCCAGCAAGCCCTGCTCGCCATCATGGAGAAGAAGGTGCACTGGGCGTGGCCCCTCTTCACCAGCGGCGCGGTCGCGCCCGAGCTCCTGCACAATCACCTCGAGCAGGAGTTTGCGTGCTACGTGCGTGACTTCCCGGTGCTGGTGGCACGCGCCTACGTGCAGTGCCCCCTCGTCGCGGTGCGCCGCGAGCTCATCGAGAACGTGTACGAGGAAGAGACGGGCGGCCTGGTGGCAGGACGACCGCACCCCGAGCTGTTCCTGGAGGTGCCTCGGGGCCTGGGCATGGACCTGGCGCGTTTCGGCAGCGTGCAGCTCCTGCCCGCCGCAGCCGCGTACCGGGCCTACCTCGATGACGTCACCACCGGGCGGGGCTGGGAGGTGGCGGCGGCCGTGACGACGCTGTTCGTGGAAGGCACCCAGTACGAGCGCCACGAGCTCGACCCACGCGCCCCCGGGCGACCCGAGCCGCCGCTCGAGCAGCATCCGCTCGTGGTCCACTACGGCTTGCCGGTGGCGCAGCTGGCGCTCACACGCGCTCACCGACAGGTGGAGGGCCAACATCGGGCCGCGGCGTGGCGCGTGGTGCTGGATCACGTGCCGGAAGGCCGGCGCGA
>JAKEEX010000451.1 GCA_022616315.1 Myxococcaceae bacterium | reverse complement strand
GGACGCCGGGGACACGGTGGAGGCCGTCTTCCGCCTCTTCCTGGGCCGGCCGCCGTTCGAGAACGAGAAGGCGGACATGGCGCGCCTCTTCGCGCTGTGGGGTGATGGCTACGTGGACCACCCGCAGCTCGCCATGCGCCTGCCGGACGCGTTCATCCGCTTCCGCTGCCTGGACGAGGAGGGCGCGGTCGACCCGGACAGCAAGGGTGAGTGCGCGAGCGTCCTCTGGGGCTACAACGAGCTCATCTTCACCCCGGACATCCGCGCCTCCTACAACCCGGAGCTGCGCGAGCTGGCCATGTGGAGCGGCCTGCTCACCGGCGAGGAGTGGGCGCAGCTGCAGACGCCGGGACGCATCCTCGCGCGGGACGTGGCCTTCTGGGAGCGGGCGGTGGACGAGGTGCTCGAGCAGTACCTGGGCTACCCCCTCGGCCAGCAGGTGGGGCCGGTGCGCGACGAGCTCGTGCGCTTCCTGCTCGAGAACAAGGGGGACATCCGCTCGGTGCACTTCGCTGTGGCCACCTCCATCCCCTACCTCCAGTCCATGGAGGAGCTGGGCAACCCCACGCAGCCCGTGTACCGGTGGACCTACGGCCCCATGAAGCAGATGGACGCGGAGGCGTGGCTGGACTCCATGTCGAGCCTGTCGGGCCGGGAGCTGGCCTCCTGTGACCACCGCATCACCGAGCCCCAGGACCTCCTCGAGTCCGGCAGCCTCGCCGGCTACCAGCTGCTGCAGGCCTCCCACTGGAACCTGCGGGAACCCGGCCAGGACGGGCAGGGAGGCGGCGTGGACATGTCCTACGCGCAGCTCGCGCGGACGCTGGGTGGATGTCCCGTCAACGTCGTGGGCGGGCGCTTCAAGGTGCTCAGCATCCTCACCACCTCCACGCAGCTCAACTTCGTGCGCGGGCTGTGCAACCCCTCGCTGGACACGGCGGTGAAGGGCGCCCCCGTGGAGCGGCTGCTGCCTGCGGACATGCCCGCCGCACGCGCGGTGGACAGCACCGTGGCCACGGAGATTGCGCGGCACCAGTACCGCGTCTTCCTCGGCCGCGAGCCGGACGCCACGGAGCTGACCGAGGCGGCCAACGCCGGCCAGGCGTGCGCGCTCTCCCTCTGCAAGGCGGAGCAGTTCGCCCGTCCCTTCTGCTTCGCGCTGCTCTCCAGCGCCGAGGCCCTCTTCTACTGAGCGACAACGAGCGGAGCCCCTCCATGTCCGACGACTCCACCTCCAAGAAGCTCGGCCGCCGGCGCGTCCTCAAGGGCCTGGGCGCCGCCTCCGCCGCGCTCGCCTTCCCGCACGTCTGGATTCCGCGGCCTGCGTTCGCCCAGAGCACCGCGAACGGCACCGTCCGCCACCTCGTGTACATCCGCCTCTCGGGCGGCTTCCGCTTCTCCTGCGCCTTCAACGGGGACGTGGCGGACCAGTTCAACCCCTTCGGCCCCGCGGGACAGCGCGCGAACGGCACCGAGTGGGGCGTCAGCTCGCTCCTGGAGCGCTCGGACACGTGGCTCGCGGGGGACGCCAACGAGGCCCGGCGCACCCTGGGCATGCGCCCGGTGAACCAGCTGTCGAACGAGATGTGCGTCCTGCCCAGCGTGGACCACGAGCCGTTCAGCAACCGTGCGGACGGCAACCACGGC
>JAKEEX010000450.1 GCA_022616315.1 Myxococcaceae bacterium | reverse complement strand
GGCGCTCGTCGAGGTCCGACAGCTCATCCCCGACGTCGTGCTGGACCTGCGCTACGCCACGAAGGCCAACTTCCTCGGTGAGCAGGTGTACCCGGACGGGTCGAGGTGCCTCCTGCGGCGCGACGCAGCAGAGCGCCTGGTGCGGGCCGCGGACGCACTCCGCAAGCGGGGCTTCCGTCTGCGTGTCTACGACTGCTACCGGCCGCTCGAGGTGCAGTGGAAGATGTGGCGGCTCATGCCCAAGCCGGGCTACGTGGCGGACCCGCGCAAGGGGGGCAACCACAACCGCGGCGCGGCGGTGGACCTCACGCTCGCAACGCCGGACGGCGCGGAGGTGGAGATGCCGACGCCGTTCGACACCTTCAGCCCTGCCGCCCACCACGGGTACCAGGGCGCGAGCGAGGTGGCCCGCCGCCACCGTGAGCTCCTGCGCGACGCGATGGAGGGGGCCGGCTTCGAGCGCAACAGGATGGAGTGGTGGCACTACGACCTGCCCGGAGCCAGGGGCCTCCCGGTGCGCGACGAGCCCCTCACCCGAAGAACACCTGCGCCACCTCGAAGAACTTCGGGGGCACGCGCTTGAGCTCCGAGGTGGCCTTCGACAGCTCCACGCTGACGATGTCGTTGCCGCGCAGGGCGGCCATCTTCCCGAACTCGCCCCGCGCCACCATGTCGCACGCGTGCACGCCGAAGCGCGTGGCCAGCACGCGGTCGTGTGCGGTGGGAGAGCCGCCACGCTGTATGTGGCCGAGCACCGACACGCGCGTCTCGAAGCCGGTGCGGCGCTCCAGCTCCTCGGCCACCAGCTGACCGATTCCACCGAGCCGCGGCCGCCCCGCCTCGTCCAGGGCGCCGCTGGTGACGATGTGCTCCGGCTCGCCTGGGACGACGCGGATTCGCGTCCCCTCCGCCACCACGACGATCGAGAAGAGACGCCCCGTGGCGTGACGCCGCTGGATGTGCTCGGCGACGTTGGCCAGGTCCACCGGAATCTCCGGAACGAGGATGACGTCCGCTCCGCCGGCCATCCCCGAATAGGTGGCGATCCAGCCCACGTGCCGCCCCATCACCTCCACCACCATGACGCGCTTGTGCGACTCGGCGGTGGAGTGCAGGCGGTCGATGGCATCGGTGGCAATCTGCACTGCGGTGTCGAAGCCGAAGGTGAAGTCGGTGGCGTTGAGGTCGTTGTCGATGGTCTTCGGCACTCCCACGACCTTCAGTCCCTCCTGGGACATGCGCGTCGCGGCGGACAGGGTCCCCTCGCCACCGATGGCGATGACCGCGCCGATTCCGTTGCGATCCACGGTGCGCATCACCTTCTCGAGCCCGTGGTCCACCTTGAACGGGTTGACGCGGCTGGTGCCGAGGATGGTGCCGCCGCGGTGGAGGATGCCGCTCGTCGTCTCGCGGGTGAGCCGGAAGTGGTTGTCCTCGAGGAGCCCCTTCCAGCCGTCGCGCAGCCCCATCACCTCGAAGCCGTGGAGCGTGGACCGCCGCACCACCGCCCTGATGACAGCGTTGAGTCCCGGGCAGTCGCCACCCCCCGTGAGCACTGCAATCTTCATGACCCCACTCCTCTATGAACGGCCCTGCGTGGCGGCAAGTGCTGGACACCCCTCGAGGGAGAGCCTACGAGATGAAGCCATGGCGACCATCGAAATTGGCAAGGACAACTTCGAGAAGACCATCAAGAAGGGCGGGCTGGTGCTGCTGGACTGGTGGGCCGCGTGGTGCGGACCGTGCCGTGCGTTCGCGCCCACCTACGAGAAGGCATCCGAGGCCCACCCGGATGCCGTGTTCGGGAAGATCGACACGGACGCCCAGCCGGAGCTGAGCGCCGCGTTCGAGATCCGCTCCATCCCGACGTTGATGCTCTTCCGTGACGGAATCCTCCTCTTCAACCAGGCGGGGGCGCTCCCGGGCGCCGCGCTCGAGGAGGTCATCCAGAAGGCGAAGGAGCTGGACATGAACGAGGTGCGCCGCGAGATCGAAGCGCGCAAGGGTGCGCCACAGGCGTGAGGCCTCCGGGAGCGCAGACGCTGCGGGTGCTGCCCACCGCGGAGGCCGTGGCGGAGGCCGTCGCTGAACGCCTGGTCGAAGCGCTCGCGCGAAATCCGGAGCTGGTGCTCGCGCTGCCCACCGGGCGCACCCCGCTGCTCCTCTACCGCCACCTCGTCGCGCTGCACCGGGAGGGGAGGGTGAGCTTCTCGCGGGCCACCGCTTTCCAGCTGGACGAGCTCCTCGGCCTTGCCCCGGACCACCCGGCGCGCTTCGCCGCCTACCTGACGCGCCACCTGTTCCAGCACGTGGACCTCGCGCAGGAGCGCATCCAGCGGCTCGATGGCGCGGCGGCGGATCCGGAGGCCGAGTGCGCGCGCTACGAGGACGCGCTCGCCGCAGCCGGGGGCCTGGACGTGGCGCTGCTCGGAATCGGAGACAATGGACACGTGGCCTTCAACGAGCCAGGCCCAACGCTGCAAGCGCGAGCGCACGTCGCCGTGCTGGCGCGCCAGACGCGGGAGGCCAACGCCGGGCTCTTCGCCGGAGAGCCCTCGCACGTGCCCACCCACGCGCTTACGCTCGGCATGGCGGCGCTGCTGCAAGCGCGCGAGGTGCACCTGGTGGCCACGGGGGCGTCCAAGGCAGACATCCTGCGTGCTGCGCTTCGAGGCCCGCTCACTCCACAGGTCCCTGCGTCCTTTCTCCAGCTCCACCCCCGGCTGTCCGTCTGGCTCGACACCGCGGCGCTGGGCCAGAACGAAGCCGCGCTCTCCTGAACGCACTACTCCCGCAGCTCCACGCCCGCCTCCAATCCAACCCCGCGCTCCAGCCACCCGCGCACGTCCGCGAGGTGGTGCGCCTCGGTCCTGTGCGTCACCTCGAAGCGCTCGGCCAGCTGCCGGTGTCCGAGCTCGCGCGCCAGCGCCGCGAGCAGCTCCCACCCCGCGTTGTCCGTCAGCTCCGCGATGAGCAGCACCTGCAGCACCTGTTGCAGGTCCGTGCGCGGATCCCACGCGACCTGGAACAGCCCGCGCGTCGCCACGGTGGTGACGTCCGCGGCCGGAGTGACGGCGGTCGAATCCCCTCCGAGCGACTCGATGCACTCGCGCACGAGGTCGTAGTGGGCCAGCTCCTCGCGGCGGATGCCCTCCAGCCGCGCGCGTCCCGGACCTCCAGGCCAGCTGCCCAGGACGTCCAGCTTGAGGAGCGCCGCCTCGTAGAGCCGAGCGCCGGAGCGCTCGAAGCTCGCGCGTTCGCCCAGCCTGTCGAGCAGGACGCTCTCCCGTTCGCCCCTGAGGGCATGGACGGCCACCTTCACCGCACCCTTCACACCCACGGGAGCCGGCACCGTGCCGACGTGCTCGTCCGACTCGGACAAGAGACGCATCCGTGCGGCTCCAAGAGCGCTCCCATCCCCCTCCGCAGGAGGCACCTCTCGCTCCGACTCACCCTTCGCCAGCCCCGTTCGAATCGGAGCGCTCCTCACGCCTGTCCTGTTGTGACCCGCGCCCGTGGGACGCTTCCTCACTGGAGCCTCCCTTCCATCGCAGCCCGCGCGGACTGCGCGGACGTCAGCAGCTCCGTCCCGGGCCTCCACCTGTAGCCCGCGGCCACGGCGTCGCTTGGGCTGCCCTGCTGGTTGAGCCGCTCGCGCACGGCAATACTCCGAGCGCTGTCCCCGGACTGAGAGAGCGAGCGGAGGTCCTCCCCGTGAGGCCGGAGGTCGTGCTCCTCCTGCAGCACCTTCCGGAGGTAGGAGCGGTGCTCCTCGAACCTCAGGGGCGCTGGGAGTGTCTCCGGCAGCACCTCGAAGGCGTCACGGTTCTCATGCCGCTGGAACAGGTCCGCCACGAAGTGCAGGTGGCCCAGCTCCTCCTCCACCCTCCGCTCCCACAGGGCCCTGAGCCTCGGGTTGGACTCGGAGACGGCGCAGCTGTGTGCGCACCAGACCTCCATGCCCTCGTGCAGCAGCCACTTCTCCAGCCACGTCTCGTCCGCATCGATGACGGACTCCGCTTGCGTGACGTGCTGCTCCTCGACGGCCGCAAGCTCCGCGCACAGCTGGCGCGCCACCGGGTCCGCGAGCTGCGGTCCGAGAGCGACGCTGGAGTCGAGGCTCAGGTGCTCCATGGAGAGCAGCGTGTATGCATGCAGCCTGGAGGCAGGCGCAGCCGTGCGCCGGTCATACGGATGGCGCAGGTCGTCCAGCGGGTGGCGGTGCTGCGCCGGGGTGGGCCGCCCCGGAGTGATGTCCGTCTCGCTCTGGAGGATGTCGTTCGCGTCCTGGCCCTCGAGCCGGTCGTGGAGCGCGGCGTACCGGAAGAGGTGGTCCAGGTGCTCGAGCAGGCCGAAGCGCTGCACCTTTGCGAGGCCCGGGTCCGGCTCCCGTCGCGCGAGCTCGGCGGTCACCTCGAGCAGCAGCTGCTCCACGCCCAGCGCCGTCTCCAGCGCGGACTGGTCCGGCGGCGTGAGGCAGACGAGCTGCGTGTGCTGGAAGTGCTCGATGCGGCGCACGCGCGCGAGCTCTCCCTGGAGGTCGCGGTCCATGCGCGCCGCCGCGTGCTGGAAGCGCACCGCCTCCGCCTCGACGGCCGTGAGCAGGAGCACCCGCACGCGCGTGAACGCCTCATCGTCGAGCTTGCTGTAGGGGACGCGCACCAGGTCCTTCCAGTCGAGCGCCTGGCGTTCGAGAGGCGTGCCCCGCTCCCTGCGGATGTCGAGTGACACGAGCGGCTCCTCCGTGCCACGGGGCCGGCTTTGGGCCCGGGGTGGGCCCCGTACAAGCTCCTTTCGACGCGTCCGGACGACAACGCTCCGGCGGCCAGGGCCCGCCTGCCCCCTCCGGGAGCGAGGGCGACGCGGCAGCAGGCGGGCATCCGGAGCGGTACGTCTGCCGGAGGGCCCCCGGTGTGGCTTGACAGGGAGGAAGGAGGGGCGGAAAAGCCGCTCACCCTTTGCCCCCCTGGAGGCCTGGCGCGCAATGAAGCTTGCCACTTTGCGAGATGGAAGCCGTGACGGTCGGCTCATCGTGGTCCGCCGCGATGGCAGCACGTACGTCCCCGCGGACGGCATCGCCCCCACGCTGCAGGCTGCGCTGGACAGCTGGGAGACGACCGAGCCGAAGCTGCGCGAGCTCGCCGCACGTCTGGAGCGCGGAGAGGTCCAGGGCCGCCCCGTGGAGGTGCAGAAGCTGGCCGCCCCCCTCCCGCGCGCCTACGAGTGGGTGGACGGCAGCGCGTACCTCAACCACGTGCGCCTGGTGCGCAAGGCACGCGGCGCCGAGCCTCCGCCCACGCTGGAGACGGACCCGCTCATCTACCAGGGCGGCACCTCCGGGCTCATGGGTCCGACCGATGACATCCGCCTGGCGGACGTGGCCTGGGGCTGCGACTTCGAGTCCGAGGTCGCGGTGGTGCTCGGGGACACGCCGCAGGGCGTGCGGAGCGAGGACGCGCACCGCTACGTGCGGCTCCTGATGCTCGTCAACGACGTCTCCCTGAGGAACCTCATCCCGGCTGAGCTGGCCAAGGGCTTCGGCTTCTTCCAGGGCAAGCCCGCGAGCGCCTTCTCTCCCTTCGCCATCACGCCGGACGAGCTGGGCCCCGCGTGGAAGGAGGGGCGTGTGCACCTCAAGCTGCGCACGCACCTCAACGGCCAGCTGGTGGGGGACACGGACGCAGGACCGGAGATGCACTTCTCCTTCTTCGACCTCATCCAGCACATCGCCCGCACCCGCTCCTTCACCGCCGGCAGCATCCTCGGCAGCGGCACCGTGTCCAACGAGGAGCGCGCCCGCGGCATCTCCTGCCTCGCCGAGCGGCGGATGATCGAGACCATCGACAACGGCCATCCGGAGACGCAGTTCCTCCAGTACGGGGACACCGTCACCATCGAGATGCCGGGCCCCGACGGCGTGAGCCTCTTCGGCCGCATCAACCAGAAGGTGGTGCCGGCGTGAGCGCGACGCTCCGGCTCCACAGCTACTGGCGCTCCTCCTGCTCCTGGCGCGTGCGCATCGCGCTGCACCACAAGGGGCTTCCCTTCGAGTACGTGGCCGTCCACCTGGTGAAGGACGGCGGCGAGCAGCACCGCCCCGAGTACCGGGAGAAGAACGCGCTCGGCATGGTGCCCACGCTGGAGGTGACGGAGTCGGGCACAACTCGCTTCCTCGGGCAGTCGCTCGCCATCCTCGAGTGGCTCGAGGAGCGCTACCCCCAGCCGGCCCTGCTGCCGAAGGACGCCTACCTCCGCGCGGCGGCGCGGCAGATGGCGGAGGCGGTCAACTCGTCCATCCAGCCGCTGCAGAACCTCTCGGTGCTGCAGTACGTGAAGGGCACTCTCCACGGGGACGACAAGGCCTGGTGCCAGCACTGGATTGGCCGGGGCATGGCCGCGCTGGAGCAGATGGCCCATAAGCACGCGGGCCGCTACCTGGTGGGGGACGAGGTCACCCTCGCGGACGCGTGCCTGGTGCCGCAGATGTACGGCGCGCGCCGCTTCGGCGTGGACCCGTCGCAGTACCCCACGCTGCTCCGCGTGGAGCAGGCGTGCGCCGCGCTCCCCGCGTTCCAGAGGGCACACGCGGACGCGCAGCCGGACGCACAGCCCACCTCGAGGTGAGCGGATGGCGCGCTCCCGCCTGAAGCTCGACGACTTCCTGCCCTACCGGCTCTCGCTCGCCTCCAACGCGGTGAGCCAGGTCATCGCGAAGGCGTACGAGGAGCTCTTCGAGCTCAAGATGCCCGAGTGGCGGGTGATGGCCGTGCTGGCCGAGGCAGGAGGGCTCACGCAGCAGGAGCTCGTCGGCCGCACCAAGATGGACAAGGTAACCGTGAGCCGCGCGGCACAGGTGCTGGAGCGGCGCGAGCTCCTGCGGCGGGTGACGGACACCGAGGACGCCCGCTCGCTCCGCCTCTCCCTCACCGAGGAGGGGCGGAAGCTCTACGCACGCGTCGTCCCCGCGGCGCTCGAGCTCGAGGCGGAGGTCCTCGAGGGCCTCAGCGCCCGGGAGGTGGACGCGCTCCAGGAGCTGCTCCGGCGGCTCGAGGCAGCGGCCGACCGGGTGCTCGCCCGGCGCTGACCCGGCTTGTGGAATTGGTTACAGATGTTACTATTTGGGACAGACACGGAGGAGACGCACATGGCGGAGAATCCCCTCGGGCTGGATGGTTTCGAGTTCGTCGAGTTCACCTCGCCGGAGCCCGGCAAGATGGTGGAGCTCATCGAGCGGATGGGCTTCACGGCCTTCTCGAAGCACCCGACGAAGGACATCGTCCGCTTCAAGCAGGGACGCATCAACCTGCTGGTCAACCGTGAGCCCACGGGCCAGGCCTCCGGGTTCCGCGCGGCGCACGGGCCCTCCGCGAGTGGCATGGCGTTCCGCGTCGCCGACGCGAAGAAGGCCTACGCGATGGCGCTCGAGCGCGGCGCGAAGCCTGCGGACGCGAAGCTCGGGGCGCTCGGGGAGGGCAGCTACGTGCTCGAGGGCATCGGCGGCACCTTCCTCTACCTGGTGGACCGCTTCGGCGCGAAGGGCTCCCTCTATGACAGCTGGGAGAAGATTCCCGGCGCCGAGGAGGCGGAGCGGAAGAACAGCGTCGGCCTCGACCTGCTGGACCACCTGACGCACAACGTGCGCCGCGGCGAGATGCGGACCTGGTCGGGCTTCTACAACCGCGTCTTCGGCTTCACCGAGCAGAAGTACTTCGACATCAAGGGCCAGGCCACGGGGCTCTTTTCGCAGGCGATGATCGCCCCCGACCGGGCCATCCGCATCCCGCTCAACGAGAGCCAGGACGACAAGTCGCAGATCGAGGAGTTCATCCGCCAGTACAACGGCGAGGGCATCCAGCACCTCGCGCTGACGACGCTCGACATCTACGGCACCATCGAGAAGATGCGCGCGCGCGGCGTGGTCTTCCAGGACACCATCGAGACCTACTACGAGCTGGTGGACAAGCGGGTGCCGGGCCACGGTGAGGACCTGGCGCGGATGAAGAAGAACCGCATCCTCATCGACGGCAACCAGGAGGAGGGCCTCCTGCTCCAGATCTTCACCGAGAACCTCTTCGGCCCCATCTTCTTCGAGGTCATCCAGCGCAAGGGGAACGAGGGCTTCGGCAACGGCAACTTCCAGGCCCTGTTCGAGTCCATCGAGCTCGACCAGATCCGCCGCGGCGTCATCAAGGTGGAGACCAAGGCGAAGTGAGCGGGGAGCGCCAGCGCGTCTTCGAGACGCCGGCCGGGGTCGCGCTCTGCACGCTCGACATGCTCGCCGACCCCGGGGCACGCAACGTCGTCCTGCAGATCGACGACGCGTTCTTCCACGGATTCCTGGTGCGCAAGGGCGAGCAGGTACGGGGCTACGTGGACCGGTGCCCGCACCAGGGGCTTCCGCTCGCACAGAAGCTCGACGACTACCTGACGCCCGACGGAAGTCTCATCGCGTGCAGCTGGCACGGGGCGCTCTTCCGGGTGGAAGACGGCTCGTGCGTTGGAGGTCCGTGTGCTGGCCAGAGGCTCACGCCGTGGCCGGTGCGGGTCGAAGAAGGCATCGTGAAGACCGCCTGACCCAAACCTCCCCTCTCCCCCTGGGAGAGGGACAGGGTGAGGGGGCTGTGAAATCCTCTGCTCCCCCCGGGAGAACGAGCATGAGCGCATCCGAGCTGAAGTACCTGAGCGGCTTTCGCAACCACGTCGCGACGGAGGCCCTGCCGGGCGCGCTGCCCGAGGGGCAGAACTCGCCGCAGCGCTGCCCCTACGGTCTGTACGCCGAGCAGTTCAGCGGCTCGGCCTTCACGGCTCCGCGAGAGCAGAACCTGCGCAGCTGGCTCTACCGCATCCGCCCGTCGGTGGTGCAGTCCGCCTACAGGCCCATGGCCGAGGGGCGGCTGCGCACGGCGCCCTTCGGCAAGGTGCCCGCGGATCCGAACCAGATGCGGTGGGACCCGCTGCCGCTCCCGCAGGAGCCCACGGACTTCGTGGACGGCCTCTTCACCATGGCCGGCAACGGGGACGTGGGAACGCAGACCGGCTGCGGCGTGCACGTGTACGCGTTCAACGCGGACATGAAGGACCGCTTCTTCTACGACGCGGACGGTGAGCTGCTGCTCGTTCCGCAGCTGGGCGAGCTCCTCCTGCGCACCGAGCTCGGCGTGCTCCAGGTGAAGCCCGGGGAGATTGCGGTCCTCCCGCGTGGCCTCAAGTTCC
>JAKEEX010000449.1 GCA_022616315.1 Myxococcaceae bacterium | reverse complement strand
GGGCTCGGAGGCCCTGGCGGTGAAGCTCGCGCGGGGCGAGCTGGACGCGGTGCGCGCCGCGGTGGAGGGCCAGAAGGGCATGGAGGCGGCGGTGGTGCGCGAGGGACTCGCCTCCATGGACAAGGGCGCGGACACCGTGGAGCAGGTCATCGCCTCCACCATGTCGCGCGAGCGCCCGCAGTACGAGCGCTACCTGTCCGTGCTCGGCACGCTCGGCAACAACGCGCCCTTCGTCGGCCTCTTCGGCACCGTCATCGGCATCATCAAGGCCTTCAACGACCTGGGCCTGGCCAACGCGAAGGGCGGCTCGGCCATCCAGCAGACGGTGATGGCCGGCATCTCCGAGGCGCTGGTGGCCACCGCAGTGGGCCTGGCCGTCGCGATTCCTGCGGTGGTGGCCTACAACGCCTACCTCCGCTGGCTGAAGACGCTCACGGCCCGCGCCAACGCGCTGGGCCACGCCCTCGTGGGGCACCTGCGCGCCACGGGCCAGAACTCCGACCTGCGGAAGGCGGGCTGAAGCGCCATGGCGGGAAGCGTCCAGGACAGCGACGAGGAGATCTCCGGCATCAACGTCACCCCGCTGGTGGACGTGGTGCTGGTGCTGCTCATCATCTTCATGGTGACGGCCAACTTCATCGTCCGCGAGACGGTGGAGGTGGACCTGCCGCGCGCGGCCAACGGCGGCGAGACGGTGCAGGGGCTCGTCAACGTGGTGATGGACAAGGACGGTAAGCTCTTCTTCGACGGCGCCGAGGTGGACGAGGCGGGCCTGACGGAGCGGGTGAAGGTTGCGCTCGCGAAGGACAAGGAGACGCGCGCCATCATCAGCGCGGACCAGAGCATCGACTACGGCCGGGTGATGCACCTCATCGACGTGGTGAAGGGCGAGGGCATCGCGAAGTTCGCGCTCAACATCCAGAAGAGCGCGGCGCCCACGCCCACGCCCTGACGCCGTCCCGAATCCCCGGAGCCATGCGCACGTGAGCCGCGCACAGACAGTGCAGCCGGAGGTGGAGTCCCGCGGACGCTGGACGCTCGCGTTCGTCGTGGTCTCGCTGGGGCTCCACACCCTGGCTGTGGTGTGGCTCTCGCGCCTGGAGCGGCCGGAGCACGCGCCTGCACAGGCCCCGGTGGAGCTCGTGATGGTGGAGGTGGAGCCGCCGCCCCCACCTCCCCCGGAGCCGGAGCCGGTGAAGCCGCCGCCGAAGCCGCCCCCGGTGAAGGTGGCGCAGGCCGAGAAGCCGCCCCCGCCGCCGGAGGACGCGCCCCCACCGCCCAACGACACGCCGCCGCCCGAGGAGCCACCCAAGCCGGTGCCGCTCGTGGTGGGCATCTCCATGTCCTCCACCACCAACGCGGGCAACTTCGCCGCGCCGGTGGGCAACACGCTCTACGGGAAGACGGACGAGAAGGCGAAGGACGCCGCTGAGGTGAAGGCCTACAGCGCCCCGCGCTACACGCCCATCTACCAGGTGGACCAGCAGCCGCGGGTGGTGGAGGAGAAGAAGCCGCCCTACCCGCCCGAGGCGCTGCGCGCGGGCATCGAGGGCAGCGTGGTGCTCTCCATCACCATCGACGCCACGGGCAAGGTGGTGGAGGCGAAGGTCGTGAAGGGGAACCTGGGCTACGGGCTGGAGGAGGCGGCGCTCAAGGCCATCCGCGACTTCCGCTTCAGCCCGGCCACCAAGGGTGGAGAGCCCGTCTCCACCACGATGAACTACACCTACACGTTCCTGCTCGATAGCTGAGGAGCTC
>JAKEEX010000047.1 GCA_022616315.1 Myxococcaceae bacterium | reverse complement strand
TCCAGCACCAGCAGGGTGATGATGATGGCGAAGACCCCGTCGGAGAACCCGTCGGCCCTGCGGGTGTCCGTCGTGACGTGCGGCCTTCGCTTCGGCTCGCTCATCCTGGCCTCCTAGTCTCTGGCCCTCGCCCGATGTCCTCCACCGCGGTGGCCTCGACGATGATGAGCCCCGTGCCGCCCACCGCCCGGCTGCCCAGGTGCACGAAGTGCCACTCGCCCGCGAAGCCGTCCTCGGCGGAGTACTGGCACATGGGGGACATGGCGATGCGGTTCTTCAGGCGGAGGCCACGCAGGCGCATGGGGGAGAAGAGCCGGGTTTCCATGTCCCTCCACGGTGGTGGTGGCGGTGCGGCGTGCCAACTGGCTGGGAGCGGGGCAGAGCTGCGGCGCGCTGCGTGAGCAGGAGCAGGCGTGGGTGCGCTCCCTTCGCCGCGCCGGCGCTGTCGAGGGCGGGTCATCGCTCCAAGAGGGCCTGGTATTCCGCCTCGACGTCGACGTCCACCGCGGCCTCTGGGAGCTCGAACAGCAGCGTCTCGCTCGAGCTCGCCGCGACGATCTGTCGCGCGCCGGAGCCCCCTTCGAGCCGCAGGAGCTCGGAGAACAGCGCATCACCAAAGAGCACTGGCGCCCCCGGGTGGCCGTCATAGTGCGCCGCCACGATCGGAGCTCGTCCGCACCGGAACAGCGCGACCATCCGTGACAGGTGCTCCGCCGTCACGAGGGGCTGATCCGCCAACAGCATCAGCGCGCCGTCCAGCGGTCGCGGCTCATGGAGGGCCGCTCGAAGCCCGCACCGGATCGAGGTGCCCATTCCTTCGCGCCACTCCGCGTTGAGGACCACCTGAACGGGGAGGCCGTCGAGCTGTGGCCTGACGCTCTCGCCCGCTGCGCCGAGCACGACGAAGACTTCCTCGCAGCTCGAGCGGAGGGCTGTCTCCGCGGCATGGCGGAGCAGGGTTCGTCCCCGAAAGGGCAACAGCTGCTTGGGTCGCCCGAGCCGGGCCGATTCTCCCGCCGCGAGCAGGATGGCTGCGATTCGGCCCGGCCTGGACATGGAGCCGCCCCCGCGCGCGGGGTCGGAGGCATCCTCGTGAAT
>JAKEEX010000448.1 GCA_022616315.1 Myxococcaceae bacterium | reverse complement strand
CCCGCTCGACAAGGTGCGCAAGGTCCTCAAGATCGCCAAGGAGCCCATCTCCCTGGAGACGCCCATCGGCGAGGAGGAGGACAGCCACCTCGGGGACTTCATCGAGGACAAGAGCCTGGTGAGCCCCTCGGACGCGGTCATCAACATGAACCTGGCCGAGCAGACGCGGAAGGTGCTCGCCACCCTCACGCCGCGCGAGGAGAAGGTCCTCCGCATGCGCTTCGGCATCGGTGAGAAGAGCGACCACACGCTGGAGGAGGTGGGCCAGGACTTCGAGGTGACGCGCGAGCGCATCCGCCAGATCGAGGCCAAGGCGCTGCGCAAGCTGCGCCACCCGAGCCGCTCCAAGCGCCTGCGCTCCTTCGTCGAGAGTTGAGCAGGGCCCCACAGGGCGCCCTCTCCCCCTTCGAGAGGGCGGTGGCCCGGGTGGTGAAGCGCATCCCCCCGGGCCGCACGCGCTCCTACGGGCAGGTGGCCCTGTACGCCGGGGCACCCGGAGGGGCGCGGGCGGTGGTGCGCGCGCTGAACCATCTGACGGACGTGCCCTGGTGGCGCGTCGTGCGCGCGGACGGCACCATCGCCCCCCAGATGATGCCGAGACAGGCGGAGCTGCTCCAGGCGGAGGGGGCCCGGGTCCGCGGCCGCCGTGTGCTCCCACCGGAAGGCGCGCGCCCGCCGAAGCGCTGATATAAACAGCGCGTGGAAGGGCCCTTAGCTCAGCGGTCAGAGCTGTCGGCTCATAACCGATTGGTCCTGGGTTCGAATCCCAGAGGGCCCACTCCCCTTCCTCACGGCCGCCGCGACACGCTCACCGTCGCGAGGGCGAAGAACACCACCGCGAAGAGCCCCAGCGCCCCCACCTCCACCAGTGCGGACGCGGCACCGCCCACGCTGGCCGCCACGGCGTCCCCGTACAGGGCCCGCCGCATCCCCTCCACGGCGAAGCGCATGGGGTTGACGTACATGAGCGCCTGGAGCACCGGGCCCGCGCCGCGCACCGGGAACATGGCGCCGGAGAGGACCCACATGGGGATGAGCAGCAGGCTCATCACCGCGTGGTAGCCCGCGGAGGACTGCACCCACCACGCGAGCGACACGCCCACCGCGGTGAGCGCGAGCGCCGTGAGCGCCATCACCGAGAGCAGGAGCGGCAGGGACAGCGAGGAGGCCGTCACCCCCGCGAGCGGGGCGAACAGGAGGAACAGCGAGGCCTGCAGGAGCGCGATGGCGCTCGCACCCAGCGCCTTCCCCACCACCACGGACAGGCGGGAGCCCGGGCCCGCGAGCACGCACTGGAGGAAGCCCTCCTTGCGGTCCTCGATGACGGTGATGGTGGCGAAGATGGCGGAGAAGAGCAGCACCATCGTCACCACGCCGGGGAAGAAGTACTGCATGTAGCCCAGGCCCTCGGCCCCCGGGAGGCGGAAGCTGCCCTGGAAGCCCGAGCCGATGACCAGCCAGAACAGGATGGGCTGGGCGAGCGCGCCGATGACGCGGCTCGGCTGCCGGAAGAAGCGCGTGACGTCGCGCGCGGCCAGCACGCGCACGGTGGCCACGTCCATGGACCCTCTCGCCATCACCGCCTCCGCCTCGTCGCGGGCGGCTCCGCGGGCTGGTCCGCCCCGAGCGCGTGCCCGGTGAGCTTGAGGAACACGTCCGCGAGGGTGGGCCGGCGCAGGGAGACGCTCGCGAGCCGTCCCGCGGGGAAGGCCTCCACCAGCCGCGGGATGAGCGCGTGGCCAGAACCCGCCTCCACCACCACCCTGCCCTCCACGACCTCCGCACTCACGCCGAGCACCTCCGAGAGTCCAGCTGCCACCTCCTCGGGCGCGGACGCCTCCACGGTGACGATGTCCCCGCCCACCCGCGACACGAGCGCGTCGGGCGTGTCGCACGCGACGAGCTTTCCCTTGTCCAGCACCGCGAGCCGCGTGCAGAGCGCCGCCTCGTCCGCGCGGTGGCTGGTGAGCAGCACCGTGAGCCCCCCGGCGGCGCGCAGCTGGCCCAGGTGCTTCCAGAAGCTGCGGAAGGAGGCCTCGTCCAGCCCCTGCGTCGGCTCGTCCAGGAGGAGGATGCGGGGGCCGTGCACGAGCGCGCGCGCGAGCTCCAGCCGGCGCCGCATGCCTCCGCTCCAGCCGGCCACCCTCTCGTCCGCGCGGTCCGAGAAGCCCATCCAGCCGAGCATCTCCTCCACGCGCACCTTCGCCTGCGCGTGTGGCACCGCGTAGAGGCGCGCGCCGAGCATCAGGTTCTCGCGCGCGGTGAGGTGCTCGTCCAGGCTCCCCCGCTGGAACACCACGCCCATGCGGCTCCTGAGGGCCGCATCGTCGAGGCCCACCTGCCGCCCCTCCAGGTACACGCGCCCCGTGTCCGCCTTCAGGAGTCCCGCGAGGAGCTGGAAGGCGGTGGACTTGCCGGCGCCGTTGGGGCCGAGCAGACCGAAGACCTCTCCCTCCTCCACGCGCAAGGAGAGCCCGTCCAGGGCCACGCGGCCGCGGAACGTCTTGCGCAGCCCCTCGAGCCGGAGGAGGGGCAAGGACTTTTCCCGAGACTCAGCCGCGCGGACCTGCATCGAGCATCAACACCAGGAAGAGGCCGGAGAGGTACACGAGCGAGTACGCGAACGTCCGACGCGCCCAGGGTGCGCCGAGCCGCTGCACCACGCCCTTTCCAGCGAAGAAGAGGAAACCTGCACCGAGCACCGCCGCCGCCACGAGGTAGGCCCTGCCGGTGATGCCCACGACGGAGGGCACCACGGACACGGCCACGAGGGCCACGGTGGTCAGGAGGAGGAGCCAGCGGCTCCTGTGCTCACCACCCTCGGCGGCGCCCACCGTGAGGCCCGCGGCGCGGTACTCGTGCTTCCGGTAGAGCGAGATGGCGAGGAAGTGGGGCAGCTGCCAGAGGAAGAGGATGCCGAAGAGCGAGAGCCCCCCCAGGTCCAGCGTGCCCGTCACCGCCGTCCAGCCCATGAGCGGCGGCAGCGCGCCGGGCAGCGCGCCCACCACCATGGCGGCCTCGGTGCGGGCCTTCAGCGGCGTGTAGACGAAGACGTACGAGGCGAAGGCGATGAAGCCGAGGAGCCCCGTGAGCCGGTTGACGCTCAGGGAGAGCATGGGGATGGCCACCAGCACCAGCGACAGCCCGAAGCCCAGCGCCACGGCGGGCTCCATGCGGCCCGCGGGCAGGGGCCGGTTGCGCGTGCGCGCCATGTGCCGGTCGCTCTCGCGCTCCATGTAGCAGTTGAGCGCGTTGGCGGCCCCCACCGTCGCGGCGATGGTGAGCAGCGCCAGCACCACGCGCGCGGGCGAGATCTGACCCGGCGCCAGGTACATGCCGCCCGCAGCGGTGAACAGCACCTGAGAGCTCAGCCGCGGCTTGGTGAGCGAGAGGAGGTCCGCCGCCGAGGAGAGCAGGGACGGCGTGGTGCGTGCGGCTGCGTTCGACACGGGGGACCTCCCAGGGAGACCGGGACACTGGCCATAGCGTTGACGGGGCCGAAGCCGCAAGCCCTACCCTGCTTGCACGGCCGCCCCCCGTCAGAAGCACAGCTCATCACTCCGCCAGCCGCTGCGCCTCCGCCGCGTACTCCCCGCGAGGCGCACGCTTCAGGTACTCCTGGGCGAGCGTGCGCGCCCGGAGGCCCTGCCCGCGGGCCTCCAGCATGAAGCGCGCGTAGTGGAAGTACGCCGGGGCGTAGTCCGCGTCCGTGTTGAGCGCCCGCTGGAACGCATCGTCCGCGCGAGCGGGGTCGTTGCGGTCCACGTGGACGCGGGCGAGCTCGGTGAGGGCCGCGGCGAGCCGGGAGGGCTGCGCGAGCAGCTCCTGCGTGGCCTTCTCCAGCTCCTCCTGGGCGCGCGCCAGGTCCCGCCTCTCGCGGAGCACCGAGCCGAGCGCCACGCGCGCCTCGGAGTAGCGCGCGCGCGGATCCTTGGGGTCCCCCAGGGCCTTCGCGTACTGGACGACGGCTTCGTTGCTCTTGCCCTGCCGGCGGTACGCGTCCCCCAGCAGCATGAGCAGCTTGGGGCTGTCTCCCATGGAGCGGAGCGCGGTGCGCAGCGCCTCGGCTGCCTCGACCTCGCCGCCCTGCTTCTGCATGAGGGCCCGCGCGAGCTCCATGTGGAATTGCGCGCGCGTGGGGTCCAGCTTGACGGCCTTGCGCATCTCCTCCGCCGCGGCGTCCACCTGGCGGGCCAGCAGCAGGCGGCGGCCCTTGATGAGGTGGAGCTCGGGGTTCTGCCTGTCCAGCGAGAAGCCCGTCAGCTCCGCCTTCTCCAGCTCCGCCTGCGCCTTCGCGCGGTCCGGGGAGATGCCCGTGGCCTCCAGGACGCGCCGCTGCGCCTCACCAGAGAGGGAGGGCAGGTCCTCCACCACGCGGCCGATGAGGAGTGCGCGCGCCATGTTCGCGGTGGCGAGCTGGCGCGGCGAGGGCGCGGGCGAGGCCTCCAGCAGCCTCTTCAGGAGGTCCGCGGCCCCCGCGTAGTCGGGCGACTCCTGCTGCAGCATCAGGAGGGCCTTGCCGAGCAGGGACTCGGGGTGGTTGCGCTCGTAGCGGAGCGCGTAGTCGAAGTTCTGCTCGCTCGGCGCGTCGAGCCCGCGGCGCCGGAAGAGCGTGCCCAGCGCGGAGTAGATGCGCGGGTCCGCCGGCGCGAGCGCCTGCGCCGTCTCCAGGCTCGTGCGCGCCTTGTCCAGCTCGCCCGCGTTCATCTGGATGATGCCGAGCGTGAGGTAGAGCAGCGAGCTCTGACGCTTCTCCTTCTCCAGCTGCTCCACGCGGGCGGAGAGCCCCGCGAGCGCCTCGTCGGGGCTGCCCGACGCAATCTTGTAGAGGGCATCCGCGGCGAGCAGGTGGCTGGACAGCTCGCCGCTGCCGGCCTTGCCCGCGGCGAGGTGACGCTCCGCGCGGCTGCGCGCCTCGTCTCCTTCACCGTGCTCGGCCCACCGGATGGCGTAGGCGTACGCGAGGTAGCCGTGCGCGAGCGTGGAGTCCGCGTCCACCTCGAGCGCCTCCTCCGCGTCCTTGCACACCTTCTGGTACGCATCGAAGCTGTCGTGCTTCAGCTCCTCGCCCGCGGAGCTGAGCAGCTTCGCGATGGCCACCTTGCGCATGCGGGCCTGCTGGCCCCACCACGTGTAGCCACCGATGCCGAGCGGAACCACGATGAGGAGCGCGAAGAAGACCGCCTTCGCGAAGCCTCCTCCGCTCCTCTCGCGCCTCGTGCGCGTGGACGTGAAGTCGTCGTCGTCCAGGTCCACGTCCACCACGAGGGGCGGACGGCGCGCGGCGGGTGGGCGCTGCGCGGCGGCCTGGGGCTGTGCGCGGCGAGGCGCGGGAGCCACCGGGACGAGCACCGTGGGCGCGTCGTGCAGGCTCACGGGGGCACGGCCCGCAGGCGCAGCCGGCGCGGCGGGTGGGCCGCCCTGGACATAGAGAACGGGCGGTCCGCCAGCACGAGGACCTGGGCTCTGCTGCACGGAGGCGGCCAGCGCGGCCGGCGGTGGAGGGGGAGGCACGGGCGCCGGTGCAACGACCGGTGCGGGCGCAGGCGCAGGCGCAGGCACCGCCACACCGTGCTGCTGCATCAGCGCGAGCGTGTCCGCGTCCGCGGGGTCCGCGGCGTGGGCCTTGAGGAGGCTCGCCTTTCCGGCGTCGGTCTCACCCGTCTTCAGCTGGAGGTGGCCCACGAGCCGCAGCACGGACTTGGACTCCGGTGCCACCTGGAGCGCGGCCGTCGCCTCCTCGAGCGCCTTCCGGTCCTTGCCCTGCTCCGCGTAGACGCGTGCGAGGAGCAGCCGGGGCTCGGGTGACGTCGGATGGCCCTTCACGCCCTTCTTGCAGACGACCATCGCCTCCATGAAGCGTCCCAGCCCGAGGTACGCCTCGGCCAGTGCGCGGTAGGCGTCGGAGGCGGGGTCTGTGGCGAACGCGTGCTCGAGCTTCGCCAGCTCGGCCGGGCTCAACGTCTTCGTCGGGGAGGGTGGCATCTCTCTGTGGGAGGAGGAGGCCGCAATACGCGCGGGGGAAAGCGCGGTTATATGACAGCGTGCGTGGGAATGCGTCAAATGACGCATGCCCGGCTGCCTCCACTCGTCCTTGACAGGGTGGGGGCGGTCCGGTATCCCCCGCAACGCCGTCCGGGGGTGTAGCTCAGTTGGGAGAGCGTCGCGTTCGCAATGCGAAGGTCGCCGGTTCGATCCCGGCCACCTCCACTCGGAAAGGGCCTCACTGCCGACAGGTGGTGGGGCCCTTCGCTTTTCGCCCTGGCAACGGCATGCCCGTCTGCTAACCCTCCGGGCATGTCCCCGGAAGCAGCGGTGCCGTCGTTCTTCCTGCGCCTGGCGATGGCCTTCGTCCTCTTCTGGCGCATCCTCTTCAAGCCCCGGGTCGCCGCCCTCCTCCTGCCCGTCTACCGGGGTGCGCCGGAGCTGCCCGCGCCGGGCGGAGGTCCCGCGCGCGCGGCACTCGAGGAGCCGAGGCCCCGCGCTGCACCCGTGCCGGTGGAGGAGCCACCGGAGGTGCGCCACGCCTCGGGCCTGCTCGTGCTCTCCATGCTCCAGCGCGAGGGGCGACTTATCGACTTCCTGCAGGAGGAGGTGGCGCCCTTCTCGGATGCCGAGGTGGGCGCGGCGGCGCGCATCGTTCATGGGGGGTGCCGGAAGGTGCTTCGACAACTGGTGGACCTCGAGCACGTCTACAAGGAGGGGGAAGGCGCGCGGGTGTCGGTGCCCCGGGGCTTCGACGCCAACCGGGTGCGCCTGACGGGCAACGTGGCGGGCCAGGCCCCCTACCAGGGCACGCTCAAGCACCCGGGCTGGGCCGCGACGGCGGTGCGCTTTCCCACCGTCTCCGCGGTGCTCGACGCGCGCGTGCTCGCACCGGCCGAGGTGGAGCTGAGCTGAGGGGGCCATGGCGCGCTACTCCATCGGCATCGACCTCGGCACCACGCACTCCGCGCTCTCGTACCTCAACCTCGAGGAGGGCAGGCCCCGCGGCGCGGGTCAGCCCATGCTCCCCATCCCGCAGCTCACCGCGCCGGGCACACTGGAGGCGCGACAGCTGCTCCCCTCCTTCCTCTACCTCCCCGCCGCGCAGGAGTTTCCCGCGGGGGCGCTCGGGCTGCCGTGGGCGAAGGACCGTGGGGACGTGGTCGGAGAGTTCGCGCGGTCGCACGGAGCACGCGTGCCCGCGCGGCTCGTGTCGTCCGCGAAGAGCTGGCTCTCCCATCCGGGTGTGGACCGACGGGGCAGGCTGTTGCCGTGGCAGGCGCCGCAGGAGGTGGCGCGCGTCTCGCCCCTGGACGCGTCTGCCCGCTACCTCGCGCACGTGAAGGACGCGTGGAACCAGAGCTTCCGCGACGCCGGCGCGCCGCTCGAGGAGCAGGACGTCATCGTCACCGTGCCCGCGAGCTTCGACGCGGCGGCGCGAGAGCTGACGCTGGAGGCGGCGCACCTGGCGGGCTACCCCACTCTCACGCTGCTCGAGGAGCCGCAGGCCGCGCTCTACGCGTGGATCGAGGGAGCGGGCGAGGCCTTCCGCAAGCAGGTGGGCGTGGGGGACGTCATCCTGGTGGTGGACGTGGGAGGTGGCACCTCCGACTTCAGCCTGATTGCCGTGGGCGAGCAGGACGGCGAGGTGGTGCTCACCCGCGTCGCGGTGGGGGACCACATCCTGCTCGGTGGCGACAACATGGACCTGGCCCTCGCGCACTTCCTCAACGCGCGCCTGAAGGAGCAGGGACGCACGCTGGACGCGGTGCAGTTCAACGGACTCACCTACGCCGCGCGGCAGGCCAAGGAGCAGCTCTTCGCGGACGCGGCGCTCCCGGCCGCTCCCGTGGCGGTGGCCTCGCGGGGGACGGCGCTCATCGGCGGCACGGTGAAGACGGAGCTGTCCCGCGAGGACCTGACGCGCCTCCTCACGGACGGGTTCTTTCCGCCCGCGCCCGTCACGGAGGCTCCGCGCACCGCGCGACGCACGGGCCTCACGCAGATGGCGCTCCCGTACGCGCAGGACGCCGGCATCACGCGCCACCTGGCGGCGTTCCTCACCCGGCAGGCTCGCGCGCTTTCGAGCAGCCCGGATGCGCCGGTGGAGGCGGGCGGGAAGGCCTTCCTGCACCCGACGGCGGTCCTCTTCAACGGTGGCGTCTTCAAGGCAGCAGCGCTGCAGCAGCGCCTGGTGGAGGTGCTGGACGGCTGGCTGACGGCGGACGGTGGTGCGCCCGTGAAGGTGCTCGAGGGCGCGGACCTGGACCTGTCCGTGGCGCGCGGGGCCGCGTACTACGGGTGGGTGCGCAAGGGGCATGGCCTGCGCATCCGCGGTGGCACCGCGCAGGCGTACTACGTCGGGGTGGAGACGGCGATGCCGGCCGTGCCCGGGATGGAGCCCCCCGTGAAGGCGCTGTGCGTGGCGCCCTTCGGGATGGAGGAGGGCACCCACGCGGACGTGCCTCCGCAGGAGTTCGGCCTCGTCGTGGGCGAGCCCACGCGCTTCCGCTTCTTCGAGTCCTCCGTGCGGCGCGACGACAAGGTGGGCGACATGCTGGAGGACGCCGAGCACGCGGAGGGGCTCGAAGAGGCGGCCCCCATCGAGACGATGCTCCCCGCGGGCCCGGGACACGCCCCCGGCCAGGTGGTGCCCGTCCATCTCCAGGCCGCCGTCACGGAGGTGGGCACGCTCGAGCTGCGCTGCCTGGAGACGGGCGGCGCGGGGGCGTGGAAGCTCGAGCTCAACGTGCGTCTGAGGGAGTAGCGGCGCGGGAGACAGAGGGATGCACATCGTCGGCATCGACCTCGGCACCACGCACTGCGCGGTGGCCTACGTCGACCCGGGCGCGGGCAAGGGCGCACCGGTCCACGACTTCCCGGTGCCGCAGCAGGTGCGCGCGGGGGTCGTGGCGCCGCGCCCCCTCCTCCCCTCCACGCTGTATCTGCCCACCGACGACGAGCTGCCCCCGGCGCAGCGCACGCTGCCCTGGGGCGATGTCCCGGATGCGGTGGTCGGCGAGTTCGCGCGCGTGCAGGGCGCGCGGGTGCCCGGAAGGCTCGTGGCGTCCGCGAAGAGCTGGCTCGCGCACGCGGGCGTGGACCGCGCCGCCCCCATCCTTCCCTGGGGTGCGCCGCAGGACGTCCCGCGCCTGTCGCCCGTGGATGCCTCCGCGCGGCTGCTCTCGCACATCGCGCGCGCGTGGGACTTCACGCACCCGGAGGTGCCGCTGGCGAAGCAGGAGGTGGTCATCACCGTGCCTGCCTCGTTCGACGAGGCGGCGCGGGCCCTGACGGTGACGGCGGCGCGGCGCGCTGGCATGGAGAAATTCACCCTTCTCGAGGAGCCACAGGCGGCGTTCTACGACTACACGGCGCGCCACCGCACGGACCTGGAGCGGGTGCTCGAGGGCGTGCGGCTGGTGCTCGTCGTGGACGTGGGGGGCGGCACCACGGACTTCACGCTCGTGCACGCGGGAGTGTCTCCGGAAGGCCCCATGCTGCGCCGGCTCGCGGTGGGCGAGCACCTTCTTCTCGGCGGCGACAACATGGACGCACTGCTGGCGCGCCGGCTCGAGGAGCGGTGGACCGCGGGAGGCAAGCGCCTGTCCGCGGCACAGTGGACGCAAGCCATCCAGGCCGCACGCACGGCGAAGGAGGCCCTGCTCGGGAAGGACGCGCCGGAGCGGTACGGTGTGGCGCTCGCGGCCGAGGGCGCGAGGCTCCTGGGTGGCACCCTCTCTGCCGAGCTCACCCGTGAGGAGACCGAGGCGCTGGTGCTGGACGGCTTCCTTCCGCGCACCGGCCTGGAAGAGCGTCCCAGACGGGCCGCGCGCATGGCGCTGCTGGAGCTGGGGCTGCCGTACGCGCAGGACGCCGCCATCACGCGCCATCTGGCGGCGTTCCTGGACATGCATGCGGAGGCGGGCTTCCACGCGCTCTCCGAGACGCGCGAAGGCGGCGCCCTGCCCCGTCCGGATGCCATCCTGCTGAACGGCGGCGTCTTCAACTCTCCCCGCATTGCCGAGAGGCTCCTGGACGTCGTGTCCGCGTGGTGGCCGGGCACCAGGCGCATCCCGCTCTTGCGCCACGAGTCGCTGGACCTCGCGGTGGCGCGCGGGGCTGCGTACTACGGGCTCGTGCGGCGTGGCCTCGGGCGGCGCATCAGTGGCGGGACCGCACGTGCGTTCTACGTGGGCCTCGAGGGGACGGTGGAGGGCATGGAGTCGCCCGCGCTGTGTCTCATTCCCCGCGGCATGGACGAGGGGGACTCGGTGAGGCTGGGGGCCCGCACGTTCACGCTCTCCGTGGGGCACCCGGTGCAGTTCCCGCTCTTCTCGTCCACGGCGGACCGCACGGATGCGCCGGGCGCCGTCGTGCCCGTGAGCGAGGACATGCACGCCCTGCCCCCGCTGCACACGCTCCTGCGGAGCGGGGACCCCAAGGCCCGGGAGGTTCCTGTGCACCTGGAGGCGGGGCTCACGGAGATTGGCACGCTGGAGCTGTCGCTCGTGAACGCTGCGGGGGACGAGCGGTGGCGCCTCGAGTTCGAGCTGCGCGGAGTGACGCAGGGCGGACCTCTTGCCGTCACCGAGTCCATGCCGCCGCGCTTCGCGGAGGCGCGCGACGCGGTGGACCGCATCTACGGGCACAAGCCGCTCCCGGTGGGGCCGAAGGACGTGAAGGCCCTGTGGCGCACGCTGGAGAAGACGCTCGGCCCGCGCGAGGGCTGGCGGGTGCCGGTGCTGCGCGAGCTGTGGGGTGCGGTGTTCGCCGGGGCGGGAAAGCGGCGGCGCAGCTCGGACCACGAGCGGGTGGCGTACTCGATGCTCGGCTACTGCCTGCGTCCGGGGTTCGGGTATCCGCTGGACGCGTGGCGCTGCGAGCAGACCTTCCGCCTCTTTGGCGAGCCCGTCACCGCGCACCAGGAGAAGGCGGTTTGGATGGAGTTCTGGGTGATGTGGCGCCGGATTGCCGGGGGCCTGACACCGGAGCACCAACAGACGATCTGGGAATTCCTCGCGCCACACCTGGAGCGGAGGGTGGACCCGGGCGCGGCGAGACCCAAGGAGCGGATTCGCGGAGTGCAGCCGGAGGGCCTGGACGAGATGGTGCGCGCGGCTGCGTCCCTCGAGCACCTGGAGCCGCATCAGAAGGTGATGCTCGGGACGTGGATCGTCGCGCGACTCCGTGCGGAGCGGCCGGGTGGGGGGCCGTGGGCATGGGGCCTCGGAAGACTCGGTGCGCGCGTGCCGCTCCACGGAAGCAGTCACCGGGTCGTGTCACCCGATGACGTGGCGCCGTGGCTCGAGCTGCTCCTGGAGCTTGGGCTCGGCAAGGTGGACGGTGCCGCATTCGCCGCCGCGCAGATGGCGCGCATGACGGGAGACCGCACGCGCGACATCGACCCTGGCTTGCGCGACCGCGTGGCAGAAGCCCTGCAAGCCCAGCGAGGACCTCCGAGCTGGTTGCAGATGGTCACCGAGATCGTTGCGCTCGAAGCCGCAGACGAGGCGAGGGCGCTCGGAGACACCCTCCCGGCCGGCCTGCGCCTCTGACCGTCCCCTCTCCCCCTGGG
>JAKEEX010000447.1 GCA_022616315.1 Myxococcaceae bacterium | reverse complement strand
CCCAGGGGGAGAGGGGAGATTTGTCAAAGTGACGAAGTTCCCCTCTCCTCGGGGAGAGGGACGGGGTGAGGGGCCGTCACCGTCTGCAGCTCGCTCTCGGCACCTCTCCGGGTCCTGCGCGTGAGCCACGCCTTCGCCCGGTCCGCGACCACGTAGAACGCGGGCACGACGACGAGGCTGAGCAGCGTGGACAGGACGAGTCCGCCGAGCACCGCCACCGCCATGGGCCGCCGCGTCTCGGAGCCCGCGCCCAGGCCGATGGCCGCCGGCACCGCCGCCATCATGGTGGCGATGGACGTCATGAGGATGGGGCGCAGGCGAGTGGGGCCCGCCTTCAGCATGGCGCCCACTGCGTCCAGGCCCGCCTCGCGCCCGTGCAGCGCGTACTCCACCAGGATGATGGAGTTCTTCTTCACGATGCCCATCAGGAGGAGCAGGCCAATCATGCTGAAGATGTTGAGCGAGATGCCGAACATCCACAGCGCCAGGAACGCCCCCGCCACCGACAGCGGCAGGATGGTGAGCACCGTCACGGGGTGGAGGAACGAGTTGAACTGCGAAGCCAGCACCATGTAGGCGACCAGGATGCCCATCACCAGCGCGAAGACCAGGCTCGACGAGGACTCCTTGTAGGCCACGCTGGCGCCGCTGAGCACCAGGCGCACGCCCTCCGGCAGCTCCTTCGACATCCCGTCCACGGCCTTGAGCACCTCGTCCTGTGCGTGCCCGGGGGCCACGTTCGCGAAGATGCGGATGGAGCGCTCGCGGTCCTCGCGCGTGATGGCCTGGAGCGCGGGCTGCTCCTCCTGGGTGATGAGCGAGGAGAGCGGGACGAGGGCGCCGCTCTCCGTGCGCACCTTCAGGAGCGCGATGTCCTCGGGGCGCGAGCGCTGGTCCGCGAGCAGCTGCATGCGCACGTCGATGCGCCGCCCGCCCGAGCTGTACTTGCCCACGCGCCCGCCGCCCACCAGGGTGTTGAGCGTGGTGGCCACGCCCTCCACCGGGACGCCGAGGTCCGCCGTGCGTGCCCGGTCCGGGACGATGCGCAGCTCCGGCATGCCCACCTGGTAGTCCGTGTCCACGTCCACCGCGAGGCCGCTCCCGGCCAGCTTCTCCTTGAGCTGCTGGCTCGTCGCGACGAGCTGCTCCCAGTCGTTCCCCTTCACGCTGAGCTCGATCGGGAAGCCACGCGAGGCCGTGAAGCCGGAGGCCGACGGATCGATGACCACCGCGCGCAGGCCCGGGATGGAGTTGAGCTCCCGCCGCAGCACGCTCTGGAGCTCCGCCTGGGGCATGCGCTTGTCGGGGGGAACGAGGGTGACGAAGAGCATCCCGCTGTTCACCCCACCGCCGCCGAAGCCGCCGACGATGGCGAAGGTCCGCTCGATCTCGGGGTGCGCGATGAGGATGGCCTCCGCCTTGCGGAAGAGCCCGTCCGTCTCCTTCAGGTCGTTGCCCACCGCGGTCTGCACGCGCACCATGAGGCGGCTCTGGTCCTGCGAGGGGACCATCTCCGAGCGCAGCTGGGCGAAGGAGAGGCCCGACACCGCGAGCAGCGCCACCGCGCCCAGGAGCACGCGCAGGGGACGCTTCAGCGCCCATCCGAGGATGCGTGCGTACGTGCCCTCCAGGCGGCTGAAGCCCCGGTCCACCGCGCGCCCCACCACGCCGCGCTCCTCGCGCCCCACCTTCAGGAGCTGCGCGCTGCGCGCCGGCGCCAGGGTGATAGCCTCCAGGTAGCTGAGCAGCACGGCGATGCAGAGGGTGATGCCGAACTGGAGGAAGAACTTGCCCACCACCCCGTCCATGAAGACGACGGGGATGAAGATGGCCACCACCGCCAGGGTGGCCGCGAGCGCCGCGAAGGTGATCTCCTTGGTCCCCTCGCGCGCGGCACTTTCGCGGTCCTTCCCCATCTCCCCGTGCCGGTAGATGTTCTCCAGCACCATGATGGCGTCGTCCACGACGATGCCCACCGCCAGCGCCAGGCCCAGGAGCGTGAAGGTGTTGAGCGTGAAGCCGAGGAAGTAGATGACCGCCACCGTGCCGAGCAGCGACATGGGGATGGCGAGGATGACGTTGAGCGTGGACGACAGGCTGCCCAGGAACATCCAGCAGACGAGCGCTGTCAGCAGACAGGAGAGCACGAGCTCCAGCTGGATCTCGTGCACGGACTCCTCGATGAAGCGGGTGGAGTCGAAGTTGACGCCCACCTGCATCCCCTCGGGCATCTCCTTCTGGACCTCCGCGAGCCTCGCCCGGATGCCCTGCGCCACCGCCACGGCGTTGGAGCCGCGCTGCTTCTTGATGCCCAGGCCCTGCGCGGGCTCTCCGTTCACGCGCGCGAGGCGGCGCTGGTCCTCGAAGCCGTCCTCCACCAGCGCCACGTCATAGAGGTAGACCGGGGCCTCCGCCGTCTGCTTCACCACGATGCGCCGCAGGGACTCGAGGTCCAGCGCCTCACCCAGCACGCGGACGCTCACCTCGCGGCCCTCGGTGGCGAGGTAGCCCGCGGGCAGTTCCACGTGCTCGCGGCGCAGCGCGGCCACCAGGTCGTTCACGGTGAGGCCACGCGCCTCCAGGGCGTGCGCGTTCACCCAGATGCGCACGTTGCGATCCAGGGTGCCGGCCCACACCTCGCCCACGCCCGGGACCGTCTGGATCTTCTCCTTCACCCGGTAGCGCGCCCAGTCGCTGAGAACCTGCTGGGAGAAGGGGCCGGACAGGCCCACCCACATGATGGGCTGGTCCTCCGGGTTGCTCTTGGAGACGGTGGGTGGGTCCACCTCGCGCGGAAGCCGGCGCTGCGCCTCGGCCACCTTGGCCTGTACGTCTTGCATGGCCGCGTCGATGTCGCGGTCGATGTCGAACTCCACCGACACCGAGCCGCCGCCCTGGCGCGAGGAGGACGTGATGCGCTTGACGCCCTCCACCTGCACCACCGCCTCCTCGAGCGGCTCGACGAGGTCGCTCTCCACCGCCTCGGGGACCGCGCCCTCCCAGGAAGCGGAGACGGTGATGGTTGGGAAGTCGACGTCCGGGTACTGGCTCACGCCGATGCGGCTCGCCGCAACGAGGCCGAACAGCACGGTGGCCGCCATCAACATCCAGGCGAACACCGGCTTCTTGATGCACACCTCGGTGAGGTTCATGGCGCCATCCTCTTGGTGGCGGGGCCAGGGCCCGTCCCCGCCGCGGGCGCCGTCACCACGCGCACCGTGGCACCCTCGCGCAGGGCCTCGGCGCCGCGGACCACGAGCCGTTCACCGGCGACGAGCCCCGAGCGCACCTCCACCAGGCCGTCCTCGGTGCGCATGCCCAGCTGCAGCACCCGCTCGTGGGCCGTGTCACCGTCCACCACGTAGGCGAGGAAGCCCTTCGCGCTCGGACGCACGGCGGTCTGCGGAACCACCACGGCCTGCCCGCCGCCCCCGACTGGCACCGTCACCTCGGCGAAGGCACCGGGGCGCAGCTTCTCCTGGCCCTCGCCGGTCACCTCGGCAGTGACGCGCACCATGCGCGAGGCGTCCTCGGCCGCGCCCGCGACGAGGGTGATGCGCGCCTCGGAGACGAGCCCCTCGCTCGGCACCGTGAAGCGCGCGGTGCTGCCCACCTGGAGGCGGGGCGCCTCGGCCTCGGCCACGGAGAAGCGGAGGAGCAGCGGATCGCGCCGGAGCAGCGTGCCGAGCACGGTGCCGGGCTGCACATACTGGCCCGTCTGGACGGTGCGCGTCTGCATCACCCCGCTCATGGGGGCGCGCAGGGAGGCGTCGCGCTGGTTGAGCTTCGCCTGGTCCAGGGCCACCTGGGCGGCGGCGAGCTCCGCGGCGGCGGTTGCGGCGCGCATGCGCACGGAGGACACCTCCTCGCCGGGGATGAGGCCGGGGTTGTCCTTGAGCGCCGCCTCACGCCGCTCCACCTGCGCCCGGGCGTCCTCGCTCGCCGCCATCGCCTTGTCCAGCGCGGCCTGCGCGGCGCGCACCGCGAGCTGGTAGCGGGCGGGGTCGATGTCCGCGAGCGGCTGCCCCTTCTCCACGGCCTGGCCCTCGCGGAAGCGCACCTGCTCCACCACGCCGGCCACGCGCGCCGTCACCTGCACCCGCTCGAAGGCCTCCACGCTGCCGGAGGCGCGCACGGAGTACTGCACGTCGCGCGCCTGCGCCGCGTGGACCTCCACGGGGAACGCCATGGCGCCACGTGCACCGCCGGGGCCCGCTCCCGGCTTTCCGCCCGGGGCCGCCTGAGCCGCGCCCTCCTTGCCGCACGCAGCCAGGAGAAGCGACGCCACCACGATTGACCAGAGCCTGCTCACAGCGTCCACTCCTTGCCGAGCGGGTCGAGGCCCGCAGCCGCACGCACGTCCAGAAGCGCCAGCGCGAGCCCGTAGCGCTCACGCGCCAGGGCCACCTGGGCCTCGAAGAGTCGGATGTTGGCATCCGCCACCTGGAGGGCGCCCGTGAGTCCTTCCCGGTAGAGCGCCTGCGCCTCCTTCGCGTTCTTCTCGGCGGCCCGTGCCGCCACCTCCGCCTGCGCGAGCGCCGCCTGGGCGTTGCGCAGGCTCACCCGCGCACGCTCCAGCTGGAGCCCCACGCTGCGCTCGAGCCCCTGCGCCTCCAGCGCGGTGGCCCTCGCCTGGGCATCCCGCTCGCGTCCCTCCGCATACCGCGCGCCGCCGTCGAAGAGCGTCCAGGACAGCTCGACGCCCACGAATCCATCCCCGAAGCGGCCGGTCAGCCCGCCCTCGTTGGTGAGCCGGTACTGCCCCAGCAGGTTGAGCGATGGCAGCACGCGCAGGCCCGGCTCGGTGGCCGCGGCCTCGAGGCCCTCTGCCCGCGAGCGGAGCGCCTGAAGGTCCAGCCTCCGCGCCAGCGCCGGCTCCAGGGGAAGCGTCAGCTCCTCGTGCGCGACGGCCGCCGCCGTCAGCAGCGCCGTGGGCTCGGCCAGCGGCGGCTCCACCCTGGTGTTCAGGAGGTTGGCCAGCTGCAGGTAGGCGGTCTGGACGTCCCCTTCAGCCCGCGTGGCCTCCCGCTCCGCGGTCGCGAGCTCCAGCTCTGCACGGGTGAGGTCGTTGGACGAGACGAGCCGTGCCTGCACGCGCGCGCGGGAGTCCTTCAGCGCGTCCTGTGCGAAGGCCCGACGGCGCTCGGCGGCCACCTTCACCTGCTCGGCAGAGAGCGTGGCCAGGAAGGCATCGGCGGCCTCGAAGGCCAGGAGCCGGGCCGCCTCCCGCGCGTCCGCGGCAGACGCCTGCTGCTCCATGTGGGACTGCCGGTAGAGCGGGAAGGCGCTGACGTTGAGAATCGGCGCACGGAGGTTCGCGCTTGCGCCCAGGGCGTCGTACTGCTGGAGCACGACGGACTGTCCCCCGACATCCCGGACGGACTGGTAGGGGCGCCGGGTGTAGGAACTGGTGAACGAGAGCTGGGGAAAGAAGAACGCGCGGGCGCGCTGGACGCGGGCCTCGGCGGCCTCGGCGCGGGCGGTGGCCGCCTGGCTGCGCTCGTTGTTCTTGACGGCCGCCTCCACCGCCTCCTCCACGGTCAGGGGAGCAGGAGACGGCTCGGCCGCCCCGGCCTTCAATGGCACCGCGATGAGCCCGCAGGCGAGCGTGGCGAGGACCGCCACACCCCGGAGGGCCCGGACGGAGGCACGGGACGGTAGGGAAAGGATTCTCATGGTTCTGGTCGCGACTGAACTCGGCGCGCGGCTGCTTAATCCGGTTGCAGACGGGCAGCCAGCAGAAGCGCGGCGTCCCGGATTCAGCGAACGGCACGGCGCCTACTGGACACAAGGCGGGCGCTGCTGTTGCACGGAAGGGCTGCCTACTCGGCTGCTCCGCTTGCCCGAGGCCGGTGCTGGTCCGGTTCACGACCGTCCGGCGGACGCATTTCCGGACCGTTACCTGGCAGGCCTGAACTGGGTGAATGCCACCGCACGGAAGGGGCGATCGGAATGCCCCGGACCGGCTGCTCGGCTTGAGCCGGAACGAGTGCTCACCATGGTCGGAATACGCAGACGTACCTCGCGGATGTGCTGCTGCGCGTGCAGACGCACCCGAACTCCCGCATCGGCGAGCTGCTGCCCCACGAGTGGACGCGGGCCCGGGCCGCCGACTCCTCCTGAGCGCCCCTGGCGCGCTCCTTACTCCAAGACCGCAACTCAGCAGCCCGCGGATGACCGCCGAGCACGGTCCCCGTCCATCTTCAAGCTGTCCGGAACGGCGTCCGCCGGACGGTTACCTCGGCAGGAGGTTGGTCAGTGGGGGTGGCGCATAGCCACCAGGTTCTGCACCATCTGCTCGTCCCCGCCCAGTGCCGATGACCGGCCCCACCGCCCTCCCCGCCCCCACCGCCGGCAACCGCCCCGAGACGAGCAGAGCGGCTGCCGGGACTGAACACTCCGGGGATGCGCCCACCGGTCCCGAAGGGGACCGGCTGACGCCCTCCGGCTTATCCCATCGGCTACGGATCGCTTGCGCCAATCAACGACTGCTCTTCTCGCGATAGCCGGGAGGGAGCGCACACACGTTTGAGTAATGTCCCCCGACTTCGTCTACGAAGCCTAGGTACGAACACTCTCCCGAGGCGCAGTAGCAGACGTATGGAGCGTCACACTCCCGGTCTGCTGTACACTCGCGCGCACACTGAAGCGTGCCGTCGAAGAGTCGGCGCTGAATGCATCCCGGAGCCCCGCATTCCTTGCACGCTGCGACTCCAGGAAGAGGACGGACGCACCCCGCCCCAAGCAGGCACGCAAGAGGACCAAGTAGAAAAAGCCACTTCATGCTCAATCGCTCCTCTTCATGGCTGGGGAATGGGCGGAACCTGTCAACGAGTTTGAGACAGCGTCTTCGTGAGTTTAGAGAGCAGCCTCCTCGGTCGGCACCGGCTTGTTAATCCACACCTCCGGCGGCAGCTG
>JAKEEX010000446.1 GCA_022616315.1 Myxococcaceae bacterium | reverse complement strand
CGACGATGCTGCCGTCCGCCTTGAGCGCCAGACTGTGGAAGGCGCCCGCAGTCACCTGCACCACGCCGGCAAGGCCCTCGGGCGGCTGGTGCTGGCCGGGGACGAGGAAGCCCCAGGCCGCGACGGTGCCGTCCGCCTTGAGCGCCAGGTTGTGCCAGATGCCTACCTCCACCGCGACCACGTCGGAGAGCCCCGCCGGCACCTCCAGCTGTGCCTCCTCGTTGTTGCCCCAGGCCACGACGGTGCCGTCCGGCTGCAGGGCCAGACTGTGGAAGGGGGAGACCTCCACGGACAGCACGCTGCCCAGCCCCGGCGGGACGTCGCGCTGGCCCCATTCGTTGCTGCCCCACGCCACGGGTGAGCCGGTGTCCGTCACTGCGAGGACGCGGGCGTCGCTGAGCGCGAACGTCGCCGGCGCCAGCACCCGCACCGGCACCTCCACCGTGCGCGCGGGCGACGCCACCACCACCTCCGCGGTGCCGACACCCAGCGGCGCCGTGGCCGGTACGCGCACCTGCACCAGGTGGTCCGCCCAGGAGACGACCGTCTCGACGGCGACCCCGCCCACGCGGACCGTGGAGCCGCCCTGCTGCGCGCCGAAGCCGCTGCCGGGCAGGGTGAGCTCGCCGCCGCGCACGGCCATGGTGGGCACCGCCGGGGGCACCTGCTCGAGCGTGAGGTTCACCAGGCTCGTCTCGGTGGGGGCCACGGTCACCTGCACCTGGCCGTCCACCCAGCCTGCCTTCTGCGCCACCAGCGTGTAGCTGCCCGGCAGCACGCCCTGAAGCGCGAAGTCGCCATTGGCGCTCGTGGTGGCCTGCCCGCTGTGTCCCGTGATGCTCACGGTCACGCCCGCGTGGTTGTTGGTGCCCGCGAGCAGCACGCGGCCCGCCACGTTGCCGCGCTGGCGTGGGAGGGTGAGGTGGGCAGAGGCCGTCTGACCCGCCGTCACCACCACCTCCGTCTGACGCTGGAGGTAGCCCGCCTTCTGGGCCGACAGCGCGTAGACGCCCGGCGGCACGTCCTCCAGCGCGAAGTGCCCGTCCGCGGCCGTGGTGGCCCCGGTGCTGCGGCCCGCCAGGGTGACGGAGATGCCGTCATGGTTGCCCGCGCCCTCCAGCAGCACGCTGCCGGAGATGCGGCCCACCTGCGCGCCCGCATCCGGCAGCGTCCCCGCGTCCGGCTCTCCTCCCGGCTGGGAGCCGCCGCACGCCGAAAGGCCGAGCCCACCCACCACTGCCCACGTCCACAGAAACCGCAGCATGACGTCCCTCACCTGCTCGAAGTTCCACCACCGGGGCCGCCGCGAGGCCGGCTCCCGGGACACGACCGCATGGCTCGCCGCGCTCACTGGCCGAACTCCCAGACGGCGAAGCCGGAGGAGGGCGTGCCCCCCGCGCGCGTGAAGAGGCCAGCCGCGTAGAGCGTGTTCCCGGAGATCAGCAGCTTCAGCGGCATGTCGTTCAGCCCGCCGGCGAGCGCGTGGAAGCGCTCGCCGTCGAACCACGCGAGGTTGTTCACAGTGTCGTCCCCGAGGTGACGGAAGGCGCCGCTCACGAAGTAGCCCTTCCCGTAGGGGACCACGTCCGTGATGAGCGCGAAGTCCGTCTGTGGGTCGACGACCGGAGGGCCCATGGCCTGGAACTCCTGCCCGTCCCACAGCGCGAGGTTGCGGATGCTCTTGCCGCTGATGCTGTCGAAGGTGCCAGCCACCATGAGCTTCCCCTCGTCCGTGGTCACGAGTCGGTTGACCGTTCCGGACATGTATCCCCACGTGTTCAGGTCCAGGCCCTGTCCGAGCGGCTCCCAGGCCTCACCGCTCCAGCGCGCCACGCCCCGGGCGGGCACGAGGCCCGCGTGTGTGAACGTCCCGCCCGCAACGAGGTGCCCCTCGGCGTCGATGGCGAGCGTCTTCACGGTGTTGGCGAGTCCGTCCAGGAGGGGATGGAAGGCCGTGCCGTCCCAGCGCACCACGCGGTTGACCACCACGCCGCCCGCGTTCAGGAAGTCGCCACCGAGGTAGAGGTTGCCCTCGGCGTCCTCGGCCAGCGCGAACACCGGCCCATCGAGTGGAGGGGTGAAGGCGGACCAGGAGGTCCCGTCGAACGTCGCCAGGAAGGGCGCCTCCGTCTCCCCGGACATGGAGAAGAAGCCGGCCGCCACCAGCGTGCCGTCGGAGCGTCGCAGCAGCGCCTGCACGTCGGCGTTCAGGCCCAGGCCCAGCGCCTCCCAGGAGCCGTCCGCAGCGAGCCTCGCCACGTTGTTCGCCTGCGCCCCGCCCGCCCGCGCGAACCTCCCGCCGAGGACGACGCGGCCTTGCGCATCGAGCACCATGTCGGCGCCGATGCCGTTCACACCCTCGGCGCGGGAGCCCGGGGGGACGAGCGGGTGGATGGTGGCGCCGTCGAGCCGGGCGATGTTCGCCACCGGGGTGCCACCCGCTTCGGAGAAGACCCCCGCGATGAACACCTCCCCGTCATCGGTCACCAGGAGGTCGTGGACGCCGATGATGGAGGGGAGGAAGACGGAGACGTCGTTGCTCAGGCCGCCCCCCACCTCGCTCCAGGCCGTCCCGCTCAGGCGAGCGAAGTGCCTGGCCAGCGTCGCCTGCTGGGGGCCCTTGCCCACCTGATTGAAGTGCCCACCGACCAGCAGGCTGCCGTCCTTCGCGAAGGCGAGCGCGCGCACCTCGTTGATGTAGCCGCCGTCCACACCGCCGGCGAGCGACGACCACGTCCCCCGCATGAGGATGGCGAGGCCGGCGCGGATGGCGCCCGTCTGGTAGTCGATGCTGTAGTACAGCGTGCCGCCGGCCAGGTAGTTGCCGGCCGGGTCGCGCGTGAGCACCGACACCGCACCCGGCAGCCCGTCGCCCAGCTGCGACCAGGCGCTCCCGTCCCAGCAGGCCACGTTGGCGGCGGGCACGCCGGCCACCTGGGAGAAGCTGCCGCCCACGCAGACCCGCTGCGCATCCTCCACGTGGATGGCCGCCACGACGCCGTCCGTGCCACTGCCGTAGAAGGGGGTGAAGGCAGTCCCATTCACGACGTCGAAGCTCGCAAGACCACCGACTTGGTCGACGTCGACGTGGGAGAAGTCGCCCGCCACGATGAGCGTGTTGCCTTGGAACGCGAGTCCCCGGACCAGGTTGGAGAAGCTGGTGACGTAGTCGGGGGAGAAGGTGCCGGGGAGGTAGCTCCACGTCGTGCCGTCCCACACCGCGACCTGGTTGGGCGAGAACCAGCCGCCGAGGTCGCCGCCCGCGTAGAGCTTGCCGTCGGGGCCGAACGCCAGCGTGTAGACCATGCCCGGGAGTCCCTCGCCGAGCGCCTCCCACCGCGTGCCGTTCCAGACAGCGACGTTGCGCGCCGCCACTCCTCCCACGTCGAGGAAGTCACCGCCCGCGTACACGCGCCCATCCGGCCCCTTCGCCAGGGCGCGCACCTGGGCGCCGTTCCCGGTCGCACCGGGCAGCAGGAAGCCCTCGCGCCAGCTCCCCTGGCTTGCGTCCACCGGCTCGAGCGTGAGGTTCACGGTGCTCGCCGCGTTCGCGGCCACCGTCACATTGGCCTGGCCGTCCTTCCAGCCTTCCTTCTTCGCGACCACCGTGTGGCTGCCCACCGGGACGTTCTGCAGGGTGTAGAGACCCTCGGCGTCGGTGGTGGCCGTCGCACCGAGCTCCGACAGGCTCACCGTCACGCCGCCATGGTTGCTCACCCCGGTCAGCGTCACCTTGCCGGTCACGTCCTGGCGCTGCCCTGCGAGCGTGAGCTGGACAGACGCCGTTTGACCGCCGTACACGACCACCGTCGCCTTCATCGGGACATAGCCCGCCTTCCCGGCGTTGACCTCGTAGGGTCCCGGCGCCAGGTCGTCGAGCGTGAAGCTCCCGTCCGCAGCGGTGGTCGTCTCGACCGGATGGCCCGTGAGCTTGATCGCAACGCCCTCGTGGCTGCCCGCCCCCTCGAGGTGCACGATGCCGGTCAGGCTGCCCACCTGCGGGCCTGCGTCAGGCGTCGTTCCCGGTCCCGGCTCGCTGCACGCAGCGAACACGAGCCCTCCCAAGACTGCACACGTCCACAGAAGCCGCTGCATGAAGTCCCTCACCGCACCCCGCGCGAGGTGCGCGAGGACGTGTGGCGCGCCGCGAGCCGGCCTCTCGCTGCGTCGTTGGGCCCTGGTTCACTGCCGGGGGCGTGCAACGACACGGCAATGTTCGTGTCAACGTTCAGACACGGAGGCGTAGCTACGTCGACGCGCTGCGCGAGGGAGGGTGCGTCACCGCATAACCGGGTGTTCTCACTGGAGAGCGATGCCGTCAGCGACTCCGGCGCGAGGCTTGATACAGCACGCTCCCCCGTTCCCGCGACGCGGAGAGGTGAGGCCGTCGCTGGGCTCGACGTGAAAGGCTGAGGGCCACCCGGGCCCTTCCTATCCGTGCCCGAGAATGGCGGGGGAGAGCAGCTCCGGGGTGATGTCCTGCTCGGTGCCGTGCAGCGTGGTGATGCGCTCCAGCTCGTTGCGCAGCTGGCGCACGTTGCCCGGCCACGCGTAGGCGGAGAGGACGGCCAGCGCGTCCTCGCTGAGACGAGGAGCGTCCGCACCGCGCAGCAGCTCGAGGATGTGGCGTGCGAGGAGGGGAATCTCCTCGGGGCGCTCGCGCAGGGGCGGGACGCGCACCGGCACCACGTTGAGCCGGTAGAAGAGGTCCTCGCGGAAGCGCCCCTCGCGCACCAGCTCCATCAGGTCCCTGTGAGTGGCGGCCACCACGCGCACGTCCACCCGCACCGGACGCGCGCCCCCCACCGGGTGGACCTCGCCCGCCTCGAGGAAGCGCAGCAGCTTGGGCTGCAGCTCGAGCGGCAGCTCGCCCACCTCGTCGAGGAAGAGGGTGCCGCCGTGGGCCGCGCGCGCGTAGCCCTGGGCATCCCGCTCCGAGCCGGTGAAGGCCCCGCGCACGTGGCCGAACAGCTGCGCCTCGAAGAGAGAGGGCGGCACTGCAGCGCAGTTGAAGGACATCAGGCGCCCGGTCCTGCCGCTCACCTGGTGGATGGCACGCGCCACCAGCTCCTTGCCCACCCCGCTCTCGCCCTGCACCAGCACCGTGGCGCGCGAGGTGCGCAGCCTCTGGATGGCGTCCATCACCCGGCGCATGGGCGCGCTGCCCACCACCAGTCCCTCCTCGGTGGGCTCGGGGGGTGGAACGTCCGGGGCTCCCTCGCCGCCCTCCCGGCTGCGCGCCAGCTCCAGGGCCAGGTCCACCACCGTCAGCAGCGGCCGCACCCAGGCCTCCGGCTCGCGACCGGTCATCACCAGCCGGTAGCGCGGGCCCGTCCGGTCGCCGAAGAGGCCCACCTCGTGCCCGGTCGAGAGCACGCGGGCGCCGTCCCCCGCCACGCACTCACCGGCCAGGGTGTGCACCCCCACCGCGGCGCCCGGGTGGAGCTCCCGCAGCACGCTGCATAGCTCGGAGAGCACCTGCGCGGGCTCGCCCCGGGCCGGGCTGCACAGCCGCTCGAGCGCCACGGTGGGGATGGCCGCCCCCCGGGGCGCCTCTGGCTGCGGCCAGCGCGCCAGCTGCTCCGCGCAGCGCTGCGCCTCCCAGGTGTCGGCCGCGTGGTTGAACCCGTCCGCCGCCAGGGCCAGCTGCGCGCACGCCTCCGCCAGGCTGCCCTCCGCGTGGAGGAGCCGGGCGCGCGCCCGGGCCAGCTGCGCGCTCAGCCAGGGGGAGCGCAGGTGGGCCAGCTCCCGCTCGGCGCCGTCCAGCGCCTCGCGCGCCCCTGCCTTCCTGCCTGCCACCACCAGCGCTTCGCTGCGGCCGAGCTCGCTCCCGGCGCGCAGGGGGAGGGAGCCCAGGAGCTCGGCCCCGTCACGTGCCCGCTCCCACGCTGCCACGGACTCCTCCGCACGGCCCTCCGCCAGCAGCACCATGGCCTCCAGCTGCGCCGCCAGCGCCAGCCCCCAGGCGCGGCCGAGCGGGCCGGTGAGGGCGCGGCAGGCCTCGAGCTGCCGCCGCGCACCATAGGTGTCCCCCTGACGCAGGTGGGCCCGTCCGAGCAGCTCCCGGAGCAGGTAGGGCGTGCAACCGCGTGACTCCAGCCGCGCCACCGCCGGCTCGAGCAGGGCCCGGAGCGCGTCGAACTGGCCCAGTCCGAGGTACACCTCGCCCATGCAGCGCAGTAGCGGGGTGGTGGTGTGGTCCATCGGGCTGCCCAGCTCCTCGTGCAGCGCCTGGGCCTGCCGCCCCGCAAGGAGCACCGCCTGAGCGGGCTCCCCCGTCTCGAGGAGCCGCATGGTGATGAAGACCATGGCGCGCGCGCGGGCGTAGCGGTCGTCGCGCGTGGCGGCCAGCGACAACATCCGGCGGTAGTCCTGGATGGCGCGGCGGTAGTCGTAGGCCATCTGGGACAGGTGCCCGGCGGCCTCCTCACGCCAGGTGCGCCAGGCGGTGCGCGCGCCCTGGGCGTCGCACATCAGCGCCTCCTTGAAGTGACACCGCGCCTCTCGGAACTCGGCGCAGGAGCAGTGCGAAAGCCCCATTCCCAGCTCCGCCCAGAAGACGGAGCCGCGCTCGTCCAGGCGCGCCATCTCCGCGCGTGCCCCGCGCAGCAGCGCGAGCGCGTGCTCCAGGTCGTGGTGGCGCGCGTCCGGCCAGCCCAGCGCAAACCCCTGCCACAGGCTCACGAGCGCGGCCGTATGCGAGGAGAGGTGGGCGCGGCGCTCCGGCGTGGCCCACGGGCCGAGCGCGCCGAGCGCGGCGTGCGCATCCCCCCGGCCCAGCAGGGCGCAGCGCGCCTGCAACGCGGCGGCCTCCGCCTGCGCATCTGGAGGGAGGGCGCGCACGTCGATTGCGGCGAGCGCCGCGCTCGCCTCACCGTAGCGCGAGTCCTCCACGTGGGCGTAGACGTGCGCCAGTGCGCCGCGCTCCAGGACGGAGCCTCCCGAGAGGAGGGGGCGATGCGCTGTCGACGCCGCCTCCGTCGCTGCTGCGGGTGCCGCAGGCTTTGCCACGCCCCCCTGCGCGAGCCGCGCCAGCCCCCGGCGGGCCGCGGGAGACGGCGTGAGGTTGTTCGGGCTCTCCGAAGGGAGCTCCCATCGGTACACCGTATTCGGAGACACCCCCAGCAGCGCGGCGAACTGCGGCCGGCTCATGGCACTGCGCAAACGACGGATGTCGGAGGGAGAGAAGCTCGGCGGGTTCGCAGGGGAGGACATGGCGAGATGGATTCGAACGCGGACGGCGACCGTGGCCCCTACCATTGACCCACACGTCAACGCTCTGGATTCGCGAGTCCACGAGGTTCTGCCGGGGGGCGCCGGAGCAGACGAGCGCCGTCCTGCACTCACGCTGCCTTGCGGACCGGCTCGGCGGCAGGCGCCTCCTTTGCGGGCGTCCCGCCGACGACGGACCAGCCGCCCCAGAGCCCCTGCTCCATGCTCGCCCACGCCTGGGCCAGGCCGATGGGCAGCGGGCTCATGGCGCGGGTCCCCGGCACTGAGGCAAGCTCCGCGCCATGCCGACACCGACGAGCACCGCGACCCTCCTCGTCCTCGCACTCGGCGTCCTCTCCGCGTGCGAGGCCCCCGCGCCCGGCCCCTCCACGGGCGACGCAGGCGTGGGCGGGCCTGCCGGGGTGCATCACTTCGTGGCCACCCCCGTGGCCACCTTCAACGAGCCCTGGGCCATGACGTTCCTGCGAGACGGACGGCTGCTCGTCACCGAGCGGGCGGGCGCGCTCAAGCTCATGGCCACGGACGGCTCCGTGGGCACCATCGCCGGCGTACCCTCCGTCCTGTACGGCGGCCAGGGCGGGCTGGGCGACGTCATCCTCCACCCCGACTTCGAGCAGAACGGGTTCGTCTACCTCAGCTGGGCGGAGTCCGGCACCGGCGGCTCCGGCGCTGCCGTGGGACGTGCGCGCCTCGTGCTGGACGCGCAGGGCGGCGGCCGTCTCGAGGGCCTCACCGTCCTCTGGCGCCAGTCCCCCAAGGTGTCCGGACAGGGGCACTACGGTCACCGGCTCGCGTTCGGCCCCACCGGGCACCTGTGGGTCACCTCGGGTGAGCGGCAGAAGTTCGACCCCGCGCAGGACATGTCGACGAACCTCGGCAAGGTCCTCCGGCTGAACGCGGATGGCTCGGCCCCTGCGGACAACCCCTTCGCCGCACAGGGTGGTGTGGCCGCGCAGGTCTGGTCCCTCGGACACCGCAACCCGCTGGGCATCGCCTTCGATGCGGACGGCCGGCTGTGGGTCCACGAGATGGGCCCGCAGGGCGGCGACGAGCTGAACCTCATCGAGCGCGGGGCGAACTACGGCTGGCCCGTCGT
>JAKEEX010000445.1 GCA_022616315.1 Myxococcaceae bacterium | reverse complement strand
CGCAGTGAGGCGACCGCGTCGCGCGTGTGGAACTCCGGAGTGAACCCGAGCGCTGCCTCCGCCCTCCCGCCATCCGCCACCCAGCTGAAGCGCAGGTAGTCCAGCAGGGGCACCGGAACGCCGGCGGCACCCACCATGTTCAGCGCCCTCAGGGCGGACGTGGCCACGGCGGCGGGAAGGGGCAAGGGCACCCGCCGCGCAGCCCGGATGAGGCCGGACAGGGGAAGCACCCCGCGCCCCACGACGTTGAACGCCCCCACGGCATCCACGACGAGCGCCAGGTGCAGCGCCCGCGCGGCGTCCTCCTCGTGCAGGGCCTGCCAGAGCGGGTCGAAGCCCATCAAGGTCGGCACCACCGCGAGGGCCAGCAGGCGCGTGACCGGGTTGTCCTGGTGAGGCCCCACGACAGGTGCCATACGCAGGACGAGCACGCGCGTCGAGGGGTGGCGCTCGGCGAAGACGCGCACCTGACGTTCCACCTCGAGCTTGTCGGTGATGAAGCGGGAGCCCGGGCACCCCTCGAGCGGGGAGTCCTCGGTGAGCAGCGCGGGTGCCTGCCTGCGGGCGCCGTAGAGCGCGGTCTGCGAGGGAAGGATAAAGCGGGCCACCCGTGCCTCGGAGGCGGCGGCCAGCACGCCCATGGTGCCTGGCACCTCGAGCTCGTGCGCGAGCGCCCCGTGGCCCGTGGGGCTCATCTTGAAGGCCAGGTGGTAGAGCGCGTCCACGGGCTCTCCGGAGAGGGCCCGCACCAGCTCGGCGTCCGCGTCGTGGCGCGTGAGGTCCACCCGGTGGAACTCGAGCCGCTCCTCTCTTGGACGGGCGGTGTCCAGCACCAGGACCCGGGCCACCCGTGGGTCCGCGAGGAGCCGCGGAAGGAGCAGCCTCCCCAGGTCGCTGCTGGCACCGGTCAGGGCGACGCGCAAGGCGCCCGACGCATCACGGGTCTTGGCCATGTGGCGCGGCGTGTTACTCCAGACGGGCGGTCCTGTCAGCGGTCCCAAGAGCGTGGCGCCGTGGGCGTGGCAGTCGCCCGCGGACTCGCCGAGAATCCTCTCCACCATAGGCCCCACGCACCGCGCGCCGAATCGACCATGTCCAGCATCGCCGTCCTGAGCGAGGAGCTCATCAACCAGATTGCCGCCGGCGAGGTGGTGGAGCGCCCCGCGTCCGTGGTGAAGGAGCTGTGCGAGAACGCGCTGGACGCCGGGGCGCGGACCATCCGCGTGACGCTGGAGCAGGGGGGAATGGGGCGCATCATCGTCTCGGACGACGGGCATGGGATGTCCGCGGGGGACGCGCGGATGTGCCTCCTGCGCCACGCCACGAGCAAGCTCCGCGAGTTCGACGGCCTCTCACGGCTCGCCACCATGGGCTTCCGCGGTGAGGCCATCCCGGCCATCGCCAGCGTGTCCCGCTTCACTCTGCACACCTCCACTCCCGGCGCCGCCATCGGCACCCGCCTCAGGGTCGAGGGGGGAGGAGCGGAGGAGGTGGAGGAGGCGGAGCCCGCCGGGGGCACCACCATCCAGGTGGACGAGCTCTTCTTCAACGTCCCTGCACGGCGCAAGTTCCTCCGGCGCGACTCGACCGAGCTCAAGCACGCGGAGGAGGCGGCGCTCCGTCTCGCGCTGGCGCACCCGGAGGTGGGCTTCTTCGTCACCCACGGCGGGGTGTCGCTCCTGGCGAGCCCGGCCTGTCCGGCGGACCCCACCGAGCGCATCGCGGCGGCGCTGGGGCCCGAGGTGCATCCGCACCTGCTGAAGCTGGAGGAGCGCCGGCTCGGCCTCACCGTGACGGGGTACGTCGCCTCGCCCGAGTACACGCTCCCCACGGCGCGCGGGCTCTACACGTTCGTGAACCGCCGCTACGTGCGCGACCGTGGCCTCATCAGCGCGGTGCAGCGGGCCTTCCAGGACGCGCTGCCGCCGGGCCGCCAGCCCGTGGCCGCGCTCTTCGTGGACCTGGATCCGAGGTCCGTGGATGTGAACGTCCACCCTCAGAAGCTCGAGGTCCGCTTCTCGGATGGTCCGGGTGTCCATGACGCGGTGTACGCCGCGGTCTCACGGGCGCTGCGCTCCGCTCCGTGGCTGCAAGGGCAGGGCGACGCAGCTCCGACCTCTCCGGCCGCGGCCCACTACGCGCTCGCCGTAGAGCGCTTCCTCACGCGCGCCCAGACGGCCCTGGCGTCGGGCACGCCGGCCTTCGCCGCTGCGACACCCGCCGATGCAACTCTGTGGGCACCCGGGGACACCCGGGGAGCTCCGGCCGTGGGCGAGAGGGCACCCGCGTTCGGACAGGCACTGCCGCAGCTCAACGACGCGCCGCCGCCGACGTACTTCGCGTCCCTCAAGCCGCTCGGCCCGCTCGGGCGGCGCTTCCACGTGTGCGAGGGCCCCGGAGGGACGCTGGTGGTGGTGGACCCGCACGCGGCGCTCGAGCGGGTGCGGCTCCACGCCTTCCGGGAGGCGCTCGTGGACGGGGCGCCCCCCTCGCCGCAGGGAAGCCTCTTCTCGAGCACGCTCACCTTCACGCCGGACGAGGCGCGCGTCGTGGCTCAGGGCCTGCCCGCGCTGAGGCGGCTGGGCTTCGCGCTCGAGCCCTTTGGAGGTCCGACCTTCGCGCTGACCGCACTTCCCCGGGGACTCGATGCGCTGGATGCGCTCGCGGTGGTGCGCGACGTGGCGGCCGCGCTGCCGCCCGCGGGTGCGCCCCTGACGCCCCTCTCGCTCGCCGAGGCGCTCCGGGTGATGGCCTGCCACGCGGCCGGGCCCTCCGGGAACGAGCTCTCCGCCGATGCGCTGAAGGCCGTGCTCCGCGAGCTGGATGCGGTGGACTTCCATGTCCCCTGCCGCCACAGGACGGTGGTGGTGCACGAGGTCCCCCTGCTCGAGCTGGAGCGACGCGCCCGCTGAAAAGTTGACCCCCAACCATCCCCCGCTACGGTGTGCGACAGCCCTGGAGCGGACGCCGGAGCCGGAGGCGAGCCGCCTGCAGGCCGAGGGAGGGGACATGCGGGGCGTCATCACTCTTCGGGACGTGCTGGCCCACGGCGGCCTGGTGCTCCGGGAGTTCGGCGCGGCCTGTCTCCTGCGTTGTCTCCTCGCCGGTCTGCGCAGGCGAAAGACGACGTTCCTCGAGCTCGCCTTTCCCGCAGACCGCCGCCGCTGATGCCTCGCTGCCCGAGCGGGCGGCCATGGGGTTGATTTGCACGCAAAGCACGTCGCCACTGGCCCCGGGAGGGCCGGCCGAGCTATGCACCCCCGGGAAATGCGCGGACCATGTGCGGCTGTTCGCACGGTCTGCCACGCAAGCCCAGGACAGGATGATGCCCATGCCCACGGAATCCGTTACCGACCACAGCAAGGAGCTCTCGGACATCAAGAAGGAGGTCGTCGAGGCCAGGAACCTGGTCATCAAGACCGACAACCTCCTCAAGAGCTTCCACGCCGAGCTGAAGGCGGTGGCCCGGCAGAACGAGGAGTTCGCCCGCAAGCAGTGGATGTCCTCCGCGGTGGCCTACGTCCTCTTCGCCGCGCTCGCCGTGGGCGGTGCCATCCTGGTCAGCTCGGCGGCCACGCGGTCCTCCGCGGGTGACCGCGAGCGTCTCGAGAAGCAGGTGGGCGAGCTCACGGCCCAGCAGGAGCAGCTGAAGCGGGACGCGGCGGCCAACGCGCAGGCCCGCCAGTCCGCGGCGGACGTCTACCGGATGATGACCACGCTGCCCGGCGACGAGCGGCTCAAGGGCGTGGACGCGCTCGTGAAGCTGGACGTGGCCCGCTTGAGCCCGCTCGAGCGCTCGGCGCTCAATGACCGTGCGGAGCTCCTCCGCAAAGAGGTAGGGGCCATGGCCTTCGAGCGCGGTCGCACGGCCTTCCGGCGCAACGACATGCAGGGGACCGCCGAGCACCTCTCCCGCTTCATGGCCATGAACCCGACCGGCACGGATGCCACCGAGGCGGCCTTCTTCCTCGGCGTCGCGTACAACCAGCTGCGCAAGTACGACCAGGCCATCCCCATGCTGACCCGGTTCATGGACACCGAGAAGCGGTCGAAGAACCGCGACTACGCCATGCTCCTGCTCGCGCACTCGCTCGAGCAGACCGGCCAGCTGGACAAGGCCGCCGCCGTGGCCCGTGACGCGCTCGGCACCTACCCGGACAGCGAGTTCGCGCCGCAGCTGCGCGGGCGTCTGGCGTCCGTGAAGCGGCTGCAGTCGGGCACCGCGGCCCCCGCGGCACCTGGCCAGGCGCCCGCAGCGGCCCCTGGAGCGGCCCCCGCGCCGGCCCAGCCCCCGACGG
>JAKEEX010000444.1 GCA_022616315.1 Myxococcaceae bacterium | reverse complement strand
GAGTACGCGGACCCGGACAGCGGCTTCTCCAACGGCCAGGCGTTCGCCATCTCCGAGCACTTCGAGCTGCTGGACCGCCTGCCGCCTATCTCGGGTCCCACGGCGGACTTCCTGTGGCAGAGCGCCCCGACGGACGACCTGTGGAACGGGCAGTGGGGCCTGCTGCGGACCTACCGCGACCTGCAGCCGGACCTGCTGCCACTGCCGGGAAACCCCATCTTCGGGAATCCCCAGGCGCAGCACCCGGTCTGCCCGGCCGGTGCGCCGGAGCGCAAGTACACCGTCTACGCCATCACCGCGAAGGGCAACCTGCCCGACGACCGGATCGTCTACAACGAGCGGTTCGACCTCTACGACCCGGATGGCCTCCTCTACGTGCTCGACACGCACATCGACGACGTCATGAAGGGCAAGCGGAGGGCGGAGCCGCTCATCCTGCGGGCGAACGCAGGGGACTGCATCGAGGTGACGCTCATCAACGCGTTCCCGGAGAAGATGCCCAGGACGCCGCACTGGAACTTCCTGCCCGTCATCACCGAGCGCTTCAACGTCAATCAGGTGCGCTCGTCCAACCACGCCTCGCTGCACCCGCAGCTGGTGGAGTACGACGTGCGCCAGAGCGACGGTGCGAACATCGGCCTCAACCCGGTGCAGACGGTGGCGCCGGGGAAGAGCATCACCTACCGCTGGTTCGCCGGACGGTGGGTGCTGAAGGATGACCCGGGGCCGGTCACGTTCCCGCTGCAGCCGGTGGTGCAGCTCGCGAGCGGAGGCAGCGGCGGTGACCTCTTCGAGGCGCAAGCCGTTGAGTACGGCGCGGTGAGCCTGCGCGACGTGGCGGATGTGGTGAACCACGGCATGCACGGCGGCATCGGCGCGCTCATCATCGAGCCGCCCGGGTCCACCTGGAAGACGGACGAGGGCACCGACGCCTCCGCCACGGTGACCTACACGGACAGCGTGGGCGCCCAGCGGAGGTTCCGCGAGTTCGTCCTGCTCTACCAGGACGAGATCGGCCTGCACTCGAACAAGGAGGAGTTCCAGTGCGTGGACGAGCGCCTCAACTGCGGCACGGCGCTGCTCACCTACGGCGCGGTGGAGGACCCGGAGGAGTCGGGCCACAAGGGGTTCAACTACCGCACCGAGCCGCTGTGGGCGCGCGTGGGCATCCCGCCGGAGAAGGCGCTCGAGGTGCTCAACGACATCGACAACAGCAAGCTGCTGGACTCCGACAGGTTCGGCGACCCGGAGACGCCGGTCTTCGAGGCGGAGCAGGGACAGGAGGTCCGCTTCCGGGTGGTGCAGCCCTCCGGCCACCCGCGTGTGCACGCCTTCCACCTCCACGGCCACGAGTGGCAGCACGACGCGTGGGCGACGGGGACGGACTCCCGCATCATCGGGGAGAACGAGACCTCGAACATCATCGGGGTGCAGGGCGGCCAGGGCCCGATGCGGCACTGGAACATCCTGCCGCTCTACGGCGCAGGAGGCGCGTTCGAGGTGCGCGGGGACTTCCTCTACCGCGACCAGACGAGCGTGCAGTTCCCGGACGGCCTGTGGGGCATCTTCCGGGTGAAGTGAGCTGAGAGCCCCGAGGTGAGGGGCCAGGGCGCCCTCTCCGTCCCGGTCGGGCGGGGAGGGCGTCCGTGTTTCGTCTCCGCAGCAACGACACGACCCGGGGCCGATGGGCGGATCCCTGAGTCCATGTCCATCTCGCTGCACGCCGTGCGGGGTGAAGCGGCAGGGGAGAAGGTCCGGAATGAGCAAGGTCCGTACCGGCGTGGGGGCAGCGCTGGGGGTGGTTGTTCTCGCGGTGGGGGGGAGTGTCCTGTGGGGCGAAGTGCGGCGCGGGCCTGTGGCTCCGCCCGTGAAGGCGGCGCAGGAGGCGGCGGAGCAGGGCGGGGTGACACACCCCCCTCACCCTGGCCCTCTCCCAGGGGGAGAGGGGACTGTGCTCCCAGGGGGAGAGGGGACTGTGCTCCCAGGGGGAGAGGGGACGGTGGTGGAGCGCGAGGGCGTGAGGGTTGCGTTCTCACTCGCGCCGCTGGAGGGGGGCGCGCAGGTGTACGCGGGGAGGCCTGCCACCGCCACCTTCACCCTCACCGATGCGCGCACCGGTGAGCCGCTCCAGGGCCAGCGCCCCTTCGCCTGGATGACACCGCGCGAGGGCGAGGCGCCGAAGGACGAGAAGGCGTGCAATGCCCTGGCGCGCGAGTTCCTCGGGGGGCTGCTTACGCGGGCGGCGGAAGTGAACATGAACGCCTACCTCGTGGTGACGCTCAACCACGACAACACGCTGTCGGTCATCAACCCCCAGCTGGCCTTCAACCGCACCAAGCTGCTCACGCTCATCTCCCTGGCCGGCACCCCGGCCGACTGGGTGCTGCACCCCAGCCAGGACGAGCTCTTCCTCACCCTCCCCGGCGCCGGCCGCGTGGCCATGGTGGACACCGTGCGCTTCCGCTCGCGTGGCTCGGTGCAGGTGGGCAAGCAGCCCACCCGCATCGCCCTCTCGCCCGAAGGGCGCACCCTGGTGACCGGAAACGATGGGGACGGGACGGTGAGCGTGCTCGACGCGCACTCGCACGAGGTGCGCCAGACGGTCCAGGTGGGGCCCGGCCACCACGAGCTGGCCTTCGCCGAGGGTGGTCGCACGCTGTGGGTGACGAGCAGCGGCGGCGAGGAGGTCCACGTGGTGGACGTCGAGGCCGCCTCGGTGGTGGCGCGCATCCCCCTGGAGAAGGGTGCGTCCTCGGTGGCGGCCAGCGAGAAGGCCCAGGCGGTGTACGTGGCGAGCCCCCAGCGCGGTGAGCTGGTGGTGCTGGACGTGAAGACGCGCAAGGTGGCACGGCGTCTCTCCCTGGAGAAGGGCGTGGATCGCGTGGTGGTGGGCCCGGATGGCCGGTGGCTCTTCGCGCTCAACCGTACCCAGGGCACGGCCACCATCCTGGATGGGGCCAGCGGGCAGGTGCGCCACGTGGAGAAGGGACTCAAGCTGCCCGACTCCGTCTCCTTCACCGAGCGCATGGCCTACGTGCGGGGCGCGGGACAGCACCACGTGGTGCTCGTCGAGCTCGAGAGCCTGGCCGCCTCGGGCGAGGTGGTGACGCTGGACGTGCCCATCACCCAGCAGCCCGCCACCGAGGGACATGGGGTGGGAATCGCGGCGCCCATCGTGGCCCTCCCCGAGGGGGGAGGGGTCCTCGTCGCAGGGCCGGCGGACAAGGCCCTCTACTTCTACAAGGAGGGGCTGATGGCCCCCTCGGGCACCCACCGCAACTACGGGCGCGAGCCGCGCGCGGTGCTGGTGGTGGACCGCTCGCTGAAGGAGGTGCGTCCGGGCGTCTACAGCGCCACGGTGCGCCCCGGAGAGGACGGCATCTACGACGTGCCGGTGCTGCTCGACAGCCCGCGCATGGCCCTGTGCTTCGAGCACACCGTGGGCTCCGGGAAGGCCACCGCGCGCAAGGGGCCTCCCGTGGAGCTGACGCCGCTCTTCGACCCCAAGCAGTTGCTCACCGCGGAGAGCGAGACCGAGCTGCGCTTCCGGGTGGTGGACGCCGCCACGAAGCTGCCCGTGCCGGCCGACAAGGTGCAGGTCCTCCTCATCCGGCCGCCGGGCACCTGGCACACGAGGGCGGTGCCGCGCGCGCTCGAGGACGGGACGCTGGCCGTGTCCTTCACCCCGCCCACGCCCGGCCAGTACCAGCTGCTGGTGGGCACGCACGCGCCGCCGAGCCGCATCGGCCAGTTGCCGCCCATCCTCCTCGGGGCAACGAAGCAGGCCCACCGCGCGCTGCCGCGCGACACCCTCGAGAAGACCCGGAAGGAGCCCGGAGTGAAGGAGGTCATGCCAT
>JAKEEX010000443.1 GCA_022616315.1 Myxococcaceae bacterium | reverse complement strand
GGTGGCGCCGCTGCGCGAGGACCTCCGCGCCCTGGTTGCAGGAGGTGTGGACGGGCTCTCCCCCGATGCCGTGGACCTGGTGCTGCAGGAGACGGCGCGCCCCGCGGTGCGCAAGGAAGGCGCGGGTCGGTCCATGACGAGGATGGGCTTGCTGGCGCTCGTCCTCGGCGTGCTGGCCCTCGCGGCGTCGGGTGGCCTCGCGTTCCTCGTGCTGAGGCTGCGTGAAGCACAGTCGCGGGTCCATGAGCTCCGGGCCTCCATCCCACCGCCGGTGCCGGCGAGACCCGTGGTTTCACCGTCCGCGCGGAAGGCGGCGTAGGCGCGGGGCTCCCATGCACCGAACGGCAACGCATCCGCGAACCCTACGCAGCGGGAACCCGGGAGGCACGCGTCTCTCGCTGCGCCCGATTGCACTCGCCTGTGCGGTCCTCGGCCGCGAGCGCGGCGAAGCGCTCCTCGAGGGACTCACCCCGAAGGATGAGGAGGACGCCCTCGCCGTCCTCCACGAGTTCCGCGCGCAGGCCTCCCCGGTGCGCCACGCGTGGCTCTCGCTCGAGCTCGGTCCCCGTCCGGACGCGGACGAGCGCGTGCGAGGGCTGCTGGAGAGCGCTCCACCGGGGCTGCGTCACGCCCTCCTGCGGTGCGTGGCGCCGTATCAGCGAAGCCTCGTCCCCGGCGGGGACGCCATGGACGTCTCGAAGCCGCCGCAAAGGGCGCTGGAGAAGCTCGCGGCCCGGCTCGTCCGCGAGGCCAGCGGGTAGGGGAGACGTCCGGGCACCCGTATGTGCCGTCCAGTCCGCGGAACTCCTGTCCACCGCAACCCCGCGTTTCGCCAGGGCCGGGAGGTTGGCAGGGCCCTTGAAACAGTCAGAGGCCACTCCCCCACCCGTGGATGGACGGCATGACCCCCGACTCCAGCCTCGCAACACGCGTCTCGCCGCGCCCCTTTCGTCTGAATGGCCTTGCGGCGCGGCGCCTCACGCGAGCGCACCTCGCAGTGCAGGAGAGAGCCGACCCGGTGATGGAGGGGCGCAGGCTCCTCGAGGAGGTCCGCAAGGAGCTCGCGGCGCACCTCGAGGTGCCCCTGGAGGTGGAGGCTCGGCTCCTGGACGCCGTGGTGCCAGAAGCCCGCATCCAGACCGGAGCGGCATTCGCGCTCCTCGCGCTCTCCTCCGCGGGCGCACCCGCCCTGCTCGAGGTGGAGCTTCCGTTCCTCGTCGCCCTGCTCGGGCGCATCGCTGGAGGTCGGGGGGAGTGGGCACCGGCGACGCGACTGACGCGCATCGAGGAGGCGGCCTTCGGCTTCGTCCTCCTGGTGGTGCTCGCGGCGGTGCGGCAGGGCGGTGCAGTGTCGGAGGCGCTCTCCCCGCGCCTCGTCGGGATGACGCTGGAGAGGGCCGAGGCCCTCCGCTTCCTGGATGCACGGAGGCCCCACGTGGGCATCGAGCTCGTCCTCCGGGTCGGGGACGTCCCGGGCACGGCACGCGTGCTCCTTCCGGAAGGTGCGCTCCGTGTGCCCCTGGAGGCGCTTCCGCGCTCGCACGCGGGAGAGCCCGCAGCCGAGGTGCTGGAGGCGGCGGTGCCCGCACGGTGCCTCGTCGGCCGCGTCCCCATCTCGATGGTCGAGCTCATGCGCATCGAGCCCGGGGACGTCGTCACCTTCGCCGGGTTGCAGCGCACCGGGGAGGGATTGCTCGGGCCCGGCCGTCTCCTCGCACCCCTCTTCGAGCTCTGCGGGGACTTCAGCCGCGCTGGTTTCACCGTGTCCTGCGCGATTCCGCGCATTCCCACCCAGGAGCACAGCATGTCAGCCACCCTCTCCGAGAAGGACGAGCAGACCGAGTTCGCCCCCTCGCTTCCCGTGGACGTCGAGGTCGAGCTCACCCGCGTTCGCCTGACGCTCGCAGGGCTCTCACGGCTCAGGCCCGGGAGCGTCCTCCCGCTGCACCTGCACGGGGCGGAGCCCGTGCTCCTGCGCGTGGGGGACCGGGTGGTAGCCCGTGCGGAGCTCGTGGACATCGAGGGCGAGGTGGGTGCGCGCATCCTCGCGATGCTGCCGTGAGGGAGGGGCCCATGGAGATGCTGCGCTCACCTCGGGGAAAGCTCGCCATCGCGCTCGGTCTGCTCCTGCTCCTGGCCCTGGCCCTGGCCACCGCCGCGGGTGCCACGTCGGCCGCGACGATCGCGCGATGGGTGCTGGGCGGCAGCGCGGCGGGCCTGGGCGTCTGGATGTGGCACAGGAGAGGGAACCAGCAGCGCGCACGCTTCGCACTCCCGGGGAGGCTCCAGGTGCATGCGCGCGCCGGGCTCTCCCCGCGGTGCAGCCTGGCGTTGGTGGAGGCGGACGGCGAGCGGTTCCTCGTCGCCTTCGGTGAGGGCTTCGCCACCATCCGTCGCGCCGCTGCCCCCCGCAGTGCACCGCCACGGCGCACTCCGCGCGGCGAGGGTCCGACGCTCCTCCACGCAACTGACGAATCGGGAGGTGCACCATGAGCGCCGCGGTGCTCCTCTCCGCTCCGGGTGTGCTGGCCGCAGCCCGGCCGGGGCTCGGTGAGCTGTCCCTCGCCTCGCAGCCCCTGGAGATGATGGCGCTGCTCGCCGCCCTGTCGCTGGTGCCCTTCGCGGTGGTGATGGTCACGAGCTTCGGGAAGATGGCCGTGGTCCTGTCGCTCGCGCGCTCCGCCATGGGGACGCAGCAGGCGCCTCCGACGCTGGTGCTGACGGGCCTCGCGGCGGTGCTCTCCGGCCACGTCATGGCCCCGGTCGTCGAGCGGATGGTGGAAGAGGGGCGGGCGGCCTACGTCGAGCGCGGAACCGGTGCCCAGCTCGTGGACGCGGGAGCGCGTGCAGCGCTGCCCCTCAAGGAGTTCCTGGTCCGCCACGGAAGTCCGGAGGAGCGCGCCCGCTTCCTGGAGATGGCGCGGGAGCTGCGTCCTGCCGAGGAGGCGGACCGCGTGAGCGAGACGGACCTGTCCGTGGTCGTCCCGGCGTTCGTGCTCACCGAGCTGAAGGAGGCCTTCCAGCTTGGCTTCCTCGTGTTCCTCCCGTTCCTGGTGCTCGACATGGTGGTGGCCAACGTCCTGCTCGCGCTGGGGATGCAGACGCTCTCGCCCAGCCAGGTGAGCCTGCCCTTCAAGCTGCTCCTCTTCGTCGCCGTGGATGGCTGGGCGCTGCTCGCCCGGGGCCTCATCCTCGGCTACCGGTGACGCCGTGACCGAGGACACCCTCCTGGCACTCGGGCGAGAGGCGCTCCTGCTGATGGTGACCGCCAGCCTTCCCCCCATCCTCGCCAGCCTGGTGGCGGGGTTGCTGATGGGCCTGCTCCAGGCCACCACCCAGATCCAGGAGAGCACGTTGTCGGTGGTGCCCAAGCTGTGTGCCGCCGTGCTCGCGCTCGTCGTCTGTGGACCGTGGATCGGCGCGCAGGTGACGCGCTTCACCCAGCAGCTGCTCCTGGCTCTCGCGCAGGTGGGGTCATGACACCCGCTGTGCTCGCGGAGACACTGCGCGGGCTGGCGCCGGGTGCCGTGGCGGTAGCGCTCTGTGCCAGCCGGCTGCTCCCGGTGGCATTCCTCTGTCCGCTCCTCGGTGGCCAGGCTGCTCCCGGGGTGGTGCGCCTCGGGCTCGTCCTGGCTCTCTCCGTCTCGCTCTCCGCTGCAGGGGGCGTGACGCTGGCCGTGCTTCCGTCGAGCTCGCTGGCGTTCGCGGGGCTCGCCCTCAAGGAGCTGGTCTTCGGGACCTCGCTCGGGCTCATCGCGGCGCTGCCGTTCGATGCGGCGCGGATGGGCGGCCGGTTCGCGGACCTCTTCCGGGGGACGTCGGCCGAGGCTGCGCTCCCGCACGCGGGCACCCGCGAATCTGCCACCGGAGACGGGCTCTACCAGCTGATGTCCGCGCTCGCGGTGAGCGGGGTGGGGTTCCCGCTCGTGCTCCCTGCGCTGTGGCGCACCTTCGGCACGGTGGGGCTCGGCGCCGCGGTGCCCACCGGGGATGCGACCCACGCGGTCGTGGCCCTCGTGGGGACGGCGATGGCCGCGGGACTGGCGGTCGGCGCGCCCGTTGCCGGCTGCACGCTCGCGGTGGACTGCCTGCTGGGGCTCGCCTCGCGTGCGGCGCCTTCTCTCCAGCTCCAGGAGAGCGGGGCGCCGCTGCGCATCCTCGCGGGCGGAGCCGTCCTCTGGCTCGGGCTCGGTGCGGCGTGCACGCGCCTCCTCGGGGAGCTGGAGCGGGCGGCGGCCGTGCTCGACTCCCTGGCGGGGCTCGTCCGATGAGTGAGAAGACGGAGCAGCCGACGCCCCAGCGACTGCGCGAGGCGCGCAAGAAGGGGCAGGTGGCGCGAAGCCGCCTCCTCGCGAGCGCCGCCGTGACACTCGCGGCCAGCCTGGCTGCCGCGGCGGTGATTCCGACCGGGGTCGCCCGCCTGCGCTTCCTTGCCATGCGGATGCTCGGCGCCGAGCTGATTCCTCCGACAGAGGGGCTCTCGGAGGCGCTCGGGCTTCTCGTCCGTCTTGCCGCACCCGTGCTGGCGGCGGCCCTCGTGGCCTCGGCGCTGGTGTCCGTGGCCTTCGTCGGCTTCGAGGTGCACGCGGAGCACGTGCTTCCACAGCTCGACCGGATCAACCCCGCAGCCGGACTCCGGCGGCTCTTCAGCCTCGAGTCTCTCGCGGAGGTCGCGCGCGGGCTCGCCTGCGTTGTGCTCCTCGCGTGGCTCGCGTGGCGCGACGTCCGTGACGGCCTTCCAGCGATGCTCGGGGCGGTGCGCCTCGGCGGAGAGTATGCGCTGCTCGAGGTCCTCCATCGCGTCGGCGGCCTGGCGCTGCGGTGCGCCGGACTGCTGCTCCTCCTCGGGCTCCTCGACTGGGGCCTCGCCCGGCACCGCCACCTCCGCACTCTGCGGATGTCGCGGGAGGAGGTGAAGCAGGAGCACAAGCAGACCGAGGGCGACCCGCACCACAAGGCGCACCGCAAGGCCCTTCACCGACAGCTCGCGGCGGGCGGCCCGGCACGTGGAGTGCAGAAGGCCACCGCCGTGGTGGTGAACCCGACCCATCTCGCCGTGGCTCTTCGCTACGCACCGGAGGAGTGTGACGCTCCGTACCTCGTGGCCAAAGGGCAGGAGGAGGACGCCCTCCGGCTCCGACGTGAGGCGCGGGCGCTGGGCATCCCGGTGGTGCGCGACATCCCGCTCGCGCGCAGCCTCATCCACCTCGACGTGGGCGAGCAGGTCCCCGAGGAGCTGTACCGGGCCGCAGCGGCGGTCCTGGTGGTCGCGCAGCAGGAGCGCAGCGAGGACCCCCATCCCTGGAGGAGGACGACATGACCCTGGTGAGCAGGCTTCTGACGCGCGCGCAGCGCTCCTCGGACGTCGTGCTGGCGGTGGCGATGGCGGGGGTGCTCGGCGCCCTCATCGTTCCCCTGCCGGCGTGGCTCCTGGATGCGGGCCTGGCCCTGAACCTCGCAGCCTCCGTTGCGTTGCTGGTGGCGGCCCTCAACGCACGGGACGCGCTGCAGGTGACGGCCTTTCCGACGCTGCTCCTCGTGACGACGCTCTTCCGCCTGTCGCTCAACGTGTCCTCGACGCGCCTGGCGCTCTCCGAGGGACACGCCGGACACGTCATCGAAGCGTTCGGCGAGTTCGTCGTCCGCGGTGACTACGTGGTGGGGACGGTCATCTTCGCCATCCTCACGCTCGTGCAGTTCCTCGTCGTCACCAAGGGTGCGGAGCGTGTCGCGGAGGTGGCGGCCCGCTTCACCCTGGACGCGATGCCGGGCAAGCAGATGTCCATCGACGCGGACCTGCGCGCAGGTGCCATCGACCAGGCGCAGGCGCGCCTGCGGCGCAGGGCGCTGGAGCGCGAGTCGCAGATGTTCGGCGCCATGGACGGTGCGATGAAGTTCGTGAAGGGGGACCTCATCGCCGGGCTGGTCATCACGTGCGTCAACCTGGTGGGAGGGACCGCCATCGGCGTGCTCCAGGCGGGCATGGGGTTCGGCGAGGCCGCGGGCACCTACGCGCTCATCGCCATCGGGGATGGACTCGTGTCACAGATTCCCTCGCTCGCCATCGCGGTGGCCGCAGGACTGGTCGTCACCCGTGTGTCCGCGGAGGAGGAGGACGGCTCACTCGGTGGGGAGATTGGTGCGCAGTTCTTCGGCAAGTCGCAGGTGCTCTGGGTGGTCAGTGGGCTGTGCGGCGCCCTCGCCCTCATCCCGGGCATGCCGCACCTGACCTTCCTGGTGCTCGGGGCCGCGCTGGGTGGGCTCGCACACGTGCTCGGAAAGCCGGTGGATGGGAAGCCCTCCGGGGAGATGGACGCTGGCGCGCGAGCCGCACCCGCAGAGTCCGCGGTCGCGCAGGCCGCGCCACCCCCGGGCGTGGCGCCGCTGACGCTGGACCTCGCCCCGGACCTGCTGCGGCTCACGACGGATCCAGGCGGCGCCTTCGTCACGCAGGAGCTGGAGCGCCTGCGGGAGCAGCTCTTCTCCGAGCTCGGCGTGCGCATCCCCGGTTTCCGTGTTCGCACGGGGGCCGCGTATCTCCCCGCAGGTGGCTACGCGCTCCTCCTGGACGAGGTGCCCATCGGGAGAGGCCACCTCCAGCCTGGCGCGCTGTACGCCCAGGGCAGCCCCGAGGAGCTCGCCTTCCTCGAGGTGAAGGCCGAGCCCGCCACGGAGCCGGCGACGGGCCGCCCCATGTCCCGGGTCCCGCTCGAGGCGCGCGAGCGGATGGCCCTCGCCGGCGTGGCGGTGATGCGCGCCGAGGAGCTGCTCTGCCAGCACCTCGCCGTCCTGCTGCGGCGCCACGCGGCCTCCCTGCTCGGGGTCCAGGAGGTCCAGGGGCTCCTGGACGCCCAGGAGGGACACACGCCCGCGCTCGTCAAGGAGGCGCTCGGCAAGGTGCCGCTGGCGCTCCTGACGGACGTGCTGCGCAAGCTCCTCCAGGAGGAGGTGAGCATCCGCAACCTGCGCACCATCCTGGAGGCGCTCGTCTCACCCACCACGGAGGGGGACGCCATCGCGCTGGCCGAGCGCTGCCGCCAGGCGCTGCACCGATACCTGTCCCACAGGTACGCCGCGTCGGGGCCCCTGTACGCCTACCTCGTGGACCCTGCGGTGGAGGAGCTCCTCCGGGAGCAGCTGCGTGGCCGCGCGCCCGAGCCGGAGCAGGTGTCCCAGGTGCTCGAGGGCGTGCGCCGCATCGCGCTCGGCGGCAAGGCGGTGGTGCTCGCCGCGCCGGACGTGCGCAGGCCCCTGCGGAAGCTGTGTGAGGGGAGCTTCCCGGACGTGGCGGTGCTGAGCTACGGCGAGCTCGACGTGGACCTGCAGATTCGTCCGGTGGGCAGGCTCGCCGCGGCGTGAGCGCGGCGCGCTCGTGCGACAGGCTCAGGTGCCGGAGGAGGAGCTCGGCTCGGAGGTGTCCGTGGGCAGGATGTCGTGGGGCGGTGGCCGGTTCACACGGTCACGCAGCTCCTTGCCGGTGCGGAACAGGAGCCCCCGCTTGGGCTTCACGGGGATGATCTCGCCCGTCTTGGGGTTGCGCCCCTGGTAGCCCTGGTAGTGCTTCACGTGGAAGGCGCCGAGCCCGCGGATCTCGATGTTCTCGCCCCGGCAGAGCGCGTCCTTCATCGACTCGAAGATGATCTCGATGGTGGCCTCGGCCTGCTTCTGCGTCACGCCACGCTTGGCCACGAGGATGTTGACCAGATCTGACTTGAGCATGACGCCTCTCTCTGGTGCCGACCTCATAGAATTCAGGGACTTGGGAGGCAGGGCTGGCACAGGGAGGATAGCAGACGACGGCCGCGTTGCAAGCCGGCCGGGGCGGTTAACCCATGGAGACTTCTACGGATTTCGGCCCTCCCGCCTCGCGGGAAGCGTGGGGGCCCGCACCGTGGTGGGGAAGGCGGGGTCCAGGAGCCCCGCGAGGTCCGTCCAGGTGAGGCGCGCGAGGTGCTCGGCGCTCGCCGCGTCCGCCTGGAGGAAGTAGCGCTCCATGCGGCTGAACTCCTCGTCCAGGGGCTCCTCCAGGGGGCCCGGAGTGCGCTCCAGCCCCCGGACTCCCACGGCCCGGGCAACGTCCTCCAGGGTCAGCGCCGAGGGGTCTCTCGCGGGCTGGACGCCGTTGCGCCAGGTGAGGGTGACCAGGCCCGCCTCCTCCATGCGCGACACCGACTCCTCGAGGAGCCCCTCGGTGACGCGGAAGCGCAGGGCGAGCTCGCGCGGGCGGGGTGGCGGGGCCCCGGACAGGAAGGCCAGGGTGGTCACCTGGGCGACCCTCGCGGCCACCAGCGCGCGGGCGCGGGGGTGGTGGAGCAGGTGGACGGAGACGCCCAGCGCCCGGAGCGAGGCCACCTCCACCGCGTAGGCCAGGCGCGCCCCGGAGAGGACGGCCAGCCAGCTGACGTAGACCCAGGCGAGGAAGAGGGGGAGGGCGCCCAGGGAGCCGTAGATGGGGTCGACCTGGAAGATGCGCGTGGCGAAGTGGTTGTACCCGTGCCGGACGAGCTCCCAGGCCAGCCCCGCGAAGACGGCCCCGGTGAGGGCGGAGCTCCACCGGACGCTGGCGTTCGGCGCGAGCTTGTACAGGCCCGTGAGCGCCAGCACCGCGAGGAAGGCCCGGCCCACGGAGCCGGGCAGCTGCACGACGGGCGCGAGCGGCGGGGCCATGAGGAGCACGTCCCGGAGCACGCCGGTGGTAAGCAGAGAGAGCGCCGCGAGGAGGGGCCCCAGGACGAGGATGAGCGCGTAGAGCGCGAGTCGCACCGGGAGCGGACGGGGCCGCCGGACGTGCCACAGCTCGTTCAGCGCGGCGTCCAGCTGTCGCAGCAGGGAGGCGCTCGAGAGCACCAGCAGCGCGAAGCCGAGGGACCCCACGGCCGAGCTGCCCGCGGTCCTCAGGAACCCGTCCAGGAGCACTGCGCCCTCCGCCCGCACCCCGGGTGCCAGAAGGGACGAGATGAGCCCGCGGAGCCGCTGCTCGAGCTCTTCCGGGGCCAGCGCGTGGAGGAGTCCCAGCGCCACGCTCACGAGCGGCACCAGGGAGAAGAGCGTGACGGACGTCAGCGCCGCGGCCCGGACGTCCAGGCGCTCGCCCCGGTAGCTGCGGACCACCGCGCGCGCGGCGAAGAACGTGTCCGAGAGGAAGCGCCCGGCGGGCCTCGCGTGGAACGGCCGGTAGAGGCGCAGCAGCAGCGCCTCCCACCGGGTCCGTCGCCTCGCTCGGGACCGGGTCAACGGCTTCGGGTCAGCCACGCGCAGCGCTCACTCGGGTCTGCCGGGCGCCCTGGACGCGGGCTCCCCGTCCGCCTCGCCCGACGAGGGCTCCGCGGGCCGACCCCCTCCACCGCGCTGCGACTCACCGCCACGCTTGTCCTGGCCGCCCTGCTCGGGCTTGCGGCCGCCGCCACCGCGTCCCTGGGCCTCGCCGCGTCCCTGGGCCTCGCCGCGTCCCTGGGCCTCGCCGCGGTCCCGGCCCCGGTCGCGGTCCCTGCCGCGGTCCCGGCCCCGGTCGCGCTCCCGCTCCCGCTCGCGGTCACCCCCGGCGCGGTGGCCGCCGTGGGGCATCTCCCCGCTTCCCTCCGCCTTGCGCGCGCCCGAGAAGGGCCCGGTGGAGCTGGAGATGCGGTAGTCCGTGCCCTGCGCGGAGCGGCCGTAGATGTCGTACTGCTCGCGGTGGTAGTTCTGCTGCGCCCGCACCTGGATGGACTTGTTGAAGCGGTCCATGAGGTGGCGCAGCTCCTGCCGCTCCTCGCCCTGGAGCAGGCGGGCCACGTCGCTGCTGCAGTTGATGACGAGGGTGGGGTCCTTGTAGCTCGCCGCCTCCCGGCGGATCTCCCGGAAGATCTCGTAGCAGACGGTGAGGGCGGTCTTCACGAACCCCTTGCCGTCGCAGTAGGCGCAGTCCTCGTGGAGCATCCGGCCGATGGACTCGCGCACGCGCTTGCGCGTCATCTCGATCAGGCCGAGCTCGGAGATGCGCAGGACGTTGGTCTTCGCCTTGTCGCGCCCGAGCGCCTCCTGCAGCGCCTTGAAGACCTTGTCGCGGTTCTGCGCCTTCTCCATGTCGATGAAGTCGCAGATGATGATGCCGCCGATGTTGCGCAGCCTCAGCTGGTAGACGATCTCCTTGGCCGCCTCGATGTTGATCTTGGTGATGGTCTCCTCGAGGCTCTTCTTGCCGACGTAGCGGCCCGAGTTGACGTCGATGGCGGTGAGGGCCTCGGCCTGGTCCATGATGAGGTAGCCGCCGCTCTTGAGCCACACCTTGCGCTGGGTGGCGCGCGCCAGCTCCTGCTCGATGCCGTAGGCGTCGAAGACCGGCTCCTCGTCCTCGTGCAGGTGGATGCGGCTCGCCAGCGCCGGGTCCTGCGCGGTGACGAAGCCCAGGATGCGCTCGTACTCCTCGCGGTCGTCCACGACGAGCTTCTCCACGTCGTGGGCGAACAGGTCGCGCGTGGCGCGCAGGATGAGGTCCAGGTCCGGGTGCATCAGGCCCGGGCCGGTGCGGCGCTCGTTCTTGCGCACCACCTGGTTCCAGATCTCGATGAGGAACCGGATGTCGCTCTCGAGCTTCTCCTGCGGCACACCCTCGGCCACGGTGCGCACGATGAAGCCCGTCCCGGGCGGACGCATCCGGTCCACGAGCTCCCGGAGGCGCCGCCGCTCCTTCTCGTTGGAGATGCGGCGGCTGATGCCCACGTGGTCCACCGTGGGCATGAAGACGAGGTGACGGCCGGGGATGGAGATGTGCGAGGTGAGGCGTGCGCCCTTGGTGCCGATGGGGTCCTTGGACACCTGGACCACCACCTCCTGCCCCACCTTGAGCACGTCCTCGATGCGGGTCTGCCTGCCCGTCTTGACCTTCTCCTTCTCCTTCTCCTCCGCGCGGGCGCCCTTGCCGCCCCGCTGCTCCTTCTCCTTCTCCTTCTCCTTCTCCTTCGCGCGTGCGTCGAGCGCCGCCCGGCCCTCGGGCTTGTGGCGCCGCTCTCCGCGCGCGCCCTCGCCCTTCTCCGCGCGCTCCACCGTCGCGGCCTTCTCGGCGGCCTCACCGACGGGTGCAGGAAGCGTCCCCTCCGCCACCGCCGCGGAGCTGAGCCCGATGGCCGCCGACTCTCCCGCGGGCAGGGGGAGCACCTCGGCCACCGCGGCTGCCGCGTCCGCTGCTGCTTCACCGGCCCGCTCGAAGCCGGTCACGGGCAGCGCAGGCGCCTCGGCCTCCGCGGCGTGCACGTGGGCGAGCTCCTCCGGAACGAGCGCCGCAGAGGGCGAGGCGGGGGCGTCCTCGGGCACCACCTCCGCCACGGCGTCGGCTGCGGCGTGGGCGGCCGCTCCACTGCCGAGCGCCGCTCCCGCCTCCCCACCGACAGGCTCGGCACCCTCGGGCGCCGGCACCTCGTGGCCCTCGAGCTCGAGCCCCTCCTCCACGTGGGCGACCTCGGCAGCGTCCACCTCCGCGGGCTCGGGCACGTCTCCCACGTCCTCGTGCTCACCCTCCGTCAGCTCGAACTGGGCGCGCGCGAAGTCCGGGTCGTAGACGACGTCACTGACGTAGAGGAACGCGGCCTTCTCCAGGCCGATGTCCACGAAGGCCGCCTGCATCCCCGGGAGCACCCGGACGACGCGGCCCTTGTAGATGTTGCCGACGATTCCCCGGTCCTTCTTACGCTCGAGGTAGAACTCCGCGATGTGGCCGTTCTCGACGAGCGCCACGCGGGTCTCGCGCCCCGCGGCGTTGATGACGAGGATACTGCTCATTGATGAACCCTGGGTGCGCGCGCGGTGGGGCGTCCGGCACCGGACGGGAATCGGTGCGGTCGCTGGCGACCACGCGCGCGGGAATGGGAGGCGGGCGCCGCAGGGAGCGGTCACTCTTGGCGCTGCTCGCGGCTGGCGTCTCCACCGCCTCCTCCTCAATCCACTGGGCCCGGGACTCCGCGTCCTCGCGGAGCCCCTCCGGCACGCTGCCGGCGGCCCTTGCTGCTCTCAACGTCGCGCTCCCACACCGCTGCCTGAAGCGGCGGGCTGCATGGCGCAGCGCCTCGGGTGGCTCCCGGTCGGCCTCCAGACGGCGGAGGACCTTGGGGTTGAGGCCTGGCGGGGAGACGCTCCCGTCCTGAAAATCTGTCGCCGCAAAGCCTCACACGCGACACACCGCCGAGGCAAGCAAAGCGTGCACGGACAGGGGTGATGCGGCGCAGAAACGTCAGAGGCCGCTCATGCCTGGGCCAGGGGGGCATCCCGCCGGCGCTCCGGCTTCTCGGGGCGTGGGTTCCGGCTCCGCACCAGGCGCAGGCCCGTCCAGACGGCGTCCAGGTGGCCCGTCTTGTTGTCCACGAGCCCCAGGTCGAGCGCGACCTGGCGGACCGCGCCCTCCTCCAGGGTGGTGGGCATGGCGGCAGGGGAGGGCCAGCACACCCAGATGGCCCCGTTGGCGGCCATGGCCCGCGCGAGTGCGGGGAGGCGCTCGCGGAGCTCGCGGCGCTCGGTGACGAAGAAGAGGATGACGTCCAGGCCTCTCTGCGCCGTGACGAGGAACTCCACCCCTTCGGGGAGGGGGTTGAGGCGCTGGACGAAGCCCGGGGGCGGGTTGAGGATGGCCACCTTCGCGCCCGCGCGGATGCCGAGCATGTTGCAGAGGGGGGCCAGCAAGTAGGGAGTCATGTGCTTCGGTCCACCTGGAAGCGCGCGAAGTCGCCGCGCGCGGGCCCGAAGGTGACGTCCACCGCCTCCACCCGGGCCGCAGACGGGCCCCTATGGCACCAGGAGAGGAACTCCTGCAAGTGGGCCTCCTCCCCCTCTGCCACCGCGGCGACGGAGCCGTCCTCGAGGTTCTTCACCCACCCCACCAGCCCCAGCCGCTCGGCCTCGGCGCGCGCGCTCTCGCGGAACCACACGCCCTGCACCTTCCCGCGGATGCGCAAGCACACCTGCGTTGCGCCCATGGCCGGTCAACCTCCCTGGAGCAGCGCGAGGAGGCCCTGCTCGTCCAGCACCTTCACGCCCAGCTCCTGCGCCTTCTTCAGCTTGCTCCCGGCCGCCTCTCCCGCAACCACCAGGTCCGTCTTGCGAGACACGCTGCCGGACACCTTGCCTCCCCGCCGTTCAATCTCCGCCTTCGCCTCCTCGCGCGACATGGCGGAGAGCTCCCCGGTGAGCACCACCGTCTTGCCGGCGAGCGCTCCGCCGCTCACCTCCTCGGGTGGAGTGGGCGCGACGCCAGCGGCGAGGAGCGCCTCCACGAGCGCACGGTTCGTGGGCACCTGGAAGTAGTGGTGGATGGAGCGTGCCACGAGCGGGCCCACGTCCTTCACCTGGGTGAGCCGCTCCACGTCCGCGTCCGCCAGGGCCCGCACGTCGCGGAAGGACCCGGCCAGCGTCCTGGCGGTGGCCTCGCCCACCTGGCGGATGCCGAGCGCGTAGAGGAAGCGGCGCAGGGTGACGTGCTTGCTGCGCTCGATGGCCTGGAGCAGGTTGTCCGCGCTCTTCTCGCCCATGCGCTCGAGCGCGACGAGCTGCTCGCGGGAGAGCCGGTAGAGGTCCGCGGGCGTGCGCACCAGCCGCGCGCGCAGGAGCTGCCCGGCGAGCTCCTCTCCCAGGCCCTCGACGTCCATCGCGTTGCGCGAGGCGAAGTGCAGAAGCTGCTGGTGCATCTGCGCGGGGCAGTCCACCTCGTTGGTGCAGCGGATGACCGCGCCCTCCTCCTCTCGAGCCGTGGGCGCGCCGCACTCGGGGCAGGTGGTGGGGAAGACGAACTCCCGCTCCTCTCCGGTGCGGCGGCTCGGGATGACCGCCACCACCTCGGGGATGACGTCCCCCGCGCGGCGGATGAAGACCCAGTCCCCGATGCGCACGCCCTTGCGCTTCAGCTCGTCCTGGTTGTGCAGGGTGGCGCGGCTCACCACCACGCCGCCCACCTTCGTGGGCCTCAAGGACGCCACGGGCGTGAGGGCGCCGGTGCGGCCCACGTAGACGCGGATGTCCTCCACCTGCGTCTCCGCCTCCTCCGCGGGGAACTTGTACGCCACCGCCCAGCGGGGCGCCTTGGAGACGGCGCCCATGCGCAGCCGCAGGTCCTCGCTGTCCACCTTCACCACCAGGCCGTCCACCTCGTAGGGAAGGCCGTGGCGGTCCTCGAGCAGCGCCGCGTACGCGTCGTGCACGCCCTGGAGGCCCTCCACGCGCCGGTTGCGCGGGTTGACGGGCAGTCCCAGCTCCCTGAGGAAGGCGAGCTTCTCCCAGTGCGTGGCGAAGGCGCGCCCGTCCACCTCGCCCACCTCGTAGAAGGAGATGGAGAGGGGCCGGGCGGCGGTGACGGCGGGGTCCTTCTGGCGCAGGGCTCCTGCGGCGGCGTTGCGTGGGTTGACGTAGGGCTGATCCCCCGCCTCCTCCTGGCGCGCGTTGAGCCGCTTGAAGTCCTCGGTGCGCAGGAAGACCTCACCGCGCACCTCGAGGAGTTGGGGCAGGCCCGCACCCTCGAGCGTCAGCGGCACGCTGCGGATGGTGCGAAGGTTTGCGGTGACGTCCTCGCCCACCACGCCGTTGCCGCGCGTGGAGCCCTGGACGAAGCGGCCCTTCTCGTACACGAGCTCCACGGCCAGGCCGTCCATCTTGGGCTCGCACACGTACGTCACCTGCGCCTCACCCGTCAGCTTTCGCACCCGCTCGTCGAACTCGGAGAGCTCGCCGTCATCGAAGACGTTGGCCAGGCTGAGCATGGGCCGGCGGTGCGTGACGGGGGCAAAGGTCGTCGCGGGCATTCCCGCCACGCGCTGGGTGGGGGAGTCCGGCGTGCGCAGCTCCGGGAATTCCTCCTCCAGGGCCGCGAGTTCCCTCATCAACGCGTCGTAGTGGGCGTCGCTCACCTCCGGCGTGTCGAGGACGTAGTAGCGGTGGTCGTGGTGGCGCAGCTCGGCCCGGAGCTCGGCTGCGCGCTGCTCGGCGGCGCCTCGCAAGGCGATGGGGCGGTTCCCGACAGTCACGTGTCCTCCTCGGGCGTCACGTCGTGCGCACGCCTGGTCGCTGCGATGACGACCCGCCTTGACAGCCCCGGAGCCGGTCAATAGCCTGACTTGCGCGCTGGCGGGCTCCGTTTTTACTTGCGGTGAGCCCGGCGCGCACGCACCAACCCACCAGACACTGGGCGTCCCGCCGCAAGGGATGCCGGCGAGCGCACCGTCGCACCCGCCTCGTTCCTCCCGTACCCCCACACGCCGTGCGCGTCCCTGGCGAGCCTCACCCGTGGCTTCCGGTGCGCCCCAAGACGAACCTCATGCGTAAAGCCCGTCCCACCACCCGAGAGAAGACCCAGGCCACGGCACCCGTCCAGACCGCCGTGGAGGAGCGCCCCAAGCGCCGCCGGACCCGCGCCGACGAGGCCCCCACCGCCTCGGCGCGCCGGCGGACACGCCGGGAGGAGGAGCCCCGCGAGGAGGTGGAGGAGCGCGAGGAGGAGCGCGTGGAGGCCGAGGGCGAGGAGGAGACCGCCCAGGTGCGCCCCGTCCTCACCGCCATGCCGCGCCCGGTGCGCGGCGACGAGCTGGAGGAGGCAGGGGGCGAGCTGGCGGAGCCCGCCGCTGCCCTCCCGCCTCCCGAGGCGCCCGCTCCCGCGCTGGAGGCGCGGCCCGGCGCCCCGCTGCAGGTGCTGAAGCTGAATGACCTGAAGCGGATGCGCATCACGGACCTGTCCCGGATGGCGCACGACCTGGACATCGAAGGGTACCAGGGGCTCAAGAAGCAGGAGCTCATCTTCGCGCTCCTGTCGGGCATCGCGGACAAGCGCTTCGAGGTGCAGGCCGAGGGCGTGCTCGAGCTGATGAGCGACGGGTACGGCTTCCTGCGCAGCGCGGACAGCGACTACCAGCC
>JAKEEX010000442.1 GCA_022616315.1 Myxococcaceae bacterium | reverse complement strand
GAGCTCGGGCGGGAGCATCCGTGCGCTCTGCACGGAGGACAGCGGGAGCTCCACGGCGCGCCCCAGTCGGCGCTCGATGCGGATGACGTCCCCCGTGACGGTCGCGGCGCGCGGGCCGAACGCCCAGGAGAGGGTCAGCGCCGCCGTGATGGCGAGCAGCACCCCGCCCACCGTGAGCCCGATGCCCCACCAGTAGCGTCGCGGGATGGGATGGCGCTTCTCGGGGATGGCGGCCTCGGCGGCAAGGCGCGCGAACGGCGCGCCATCGTGCACCTCTCGCACGAAGCGGTCCGGGTCATCGGGCGAGCACACGAAGCGCTCTGGCCCGGCGTCGAGCCACACGAGCCCGTCGGTGCGCGTCGCGTACATCCGGAAGGACCCCAGGCTCCTGCTCCAGAAGCGCCCGAAGTAGCCGAACATGCCGCCAGAGCCCGCGAGACGCAGCGCCCCGCGCAGCCCACCGGGAGGCAGAGTCCCGAGTGCGTGCACCTGCGTGAGCGGCACCACCACGGGCCGGAGGCGGCGCTCCACCCGGAGCACACCGTGGCCCACGCTGAAACCGCGCGGCGCGAGCGCCCACGTCAACACGAGCGCACCGCCGGAGATTGCGAGGATGGCGACCTCCAGGCTCACGAACCCGACGCGCCTGGCGATGGCGGCGCTCATCCCCGCGACGACGACGAGAATCACCGTGGCAATCGCAGTGGTGACGCGAAGCGAGCGGCTCCAGGGGGCGGCGTAGTGCATCCGTCACATCGTCACAGAGGGGAGACTGGATGCACAGCCCCCTCACGCTCTCCCTCTCCCAGGGGGAGAGGGGAGCTTCACGGGAAGAGGTCCGTGCTCCCAGGAACTCAGAGCGTCCGAATGTCACCGGGCCGCGGCACGGCGATCGCAATGTACTCGTCCTCCGCGCGCACGAGGATGTCTCGCACGGCGCCCGCCGATGGGGCGTCCATGAGGGCCTTGCGCAGCGTGGGGCTTCGCAGCAGCGCCGCGGTGCGCGAGAGCACCTTGAGGTGCAACCCTGCCGTGTCCGGTGGGGACACGACTCCCACCACGATGTGGACCGGAGGGCTCCCGGGCCCCGCGAACTCCACGCCCCGACGGTGGAGCCCCAGGCCGGCAGTCATCCGCTTCAGCCCGGGCACGCGGCAGTGGGGAATGGCCACACCGTTGCCGACGGAGGTGCTCGCCGTGCGCTCCCGCTCCAGGAGGAGGCGCTCGATGGTATCCGCCGGAACACCGGACTCCGCCGCAAGCACCACGGCCAGCTCGCGCAGGACGCCCGCCTGGTCCCCGGCTCCGAGCGTGCGGCGGATGGCGTCTTCCGTGAGGTAGTCGGTGAAGCGCATTCCTCGAGACCTCCCTCGTGTGAAGCCGCCGCTCGGGTCAAGGTACGCACCCGCAACCGGGACTGACAACCGCTCCCCCCACCGGCCGCGGCCCGACGACCACTGCCGGACCACGGCCACCACACGAGCGAGTCGTCGCGCTCACAACTCGACTCGAGCCCCCAGCTCCACAACGCGGTTGGGCGGCAGACGGAAGTCGTGCGTCGCGGGCCGCGCGTTGCGGTGCATGAGCGCCCCGAGCGACAGGAGGGCGAGCGCGGAGGGCCGCTGCCTCAGGCCGTCACCAGCCCCCTGCGCTCGGGCACCGTGAACCAGAAGCGGCTCCCCTTCCCCTCCTCGCTCATGACACCGATGTCTCCGCCGTGCGCGCGCACGATGTCGCGGGCGATGGACAGCCCCAGGCCCGCCGCTCCGCCGTCCACGCCGGGCACCCGGTAGAAGCGGTCGAAGATGCGCGCCTGGTGCTCATGCGGAATGCCGGGCCCGTTGTCGCTCACCTCGAAGCGCACGGCGCCGTCCCCCTTCGCGAGCGCCACCTCCACGCGCCCTCCCTCCGGGGAGTGGCGCACGGCGTTGGCCACGAGGTTCCCGAGCACCACGGAAATCCGCTCCGGGTCCACCTCCACCCGGTCCATGTCCGGCGAGAGGAAGGTGACGAGGTCCACCTGCCGCTCCTGGGCCGTTCCCCGGTACGGCGCCACCGCCTCCTCCACCAGCTCGTCCGGGGAGACCGCGCGCACGTGCAGCTCCAGCTGGCCGGACTGGATGCGCGAGAGATCCAGGAGGTCATCCACTATCTTCTGCAGCCGCTCGCAGTCCTCGCGCGCCGCGTTCAGCAGGTCCGCCTGCTTCGTCGTGAGCGGGCCCACCACCTCCTCGACGCACAGGTGGATGGCCATGCGCAGGCTGGTGAGCGGCGTGCGGAACTCGTGGGCCACGGTTGCCACCAGGTCGTTCTTCAGCTCGTCGAAGCGCTTGAGGCGGGTGACGTCCTGCAGCAGCACGGTGGCGCCCACGATGCCGCTCGTCTCGGCGTAGACGGGCGTGCCGCGCGGAAGGAAGAACAGGGGCCCCTCGCCGCTCTCCACGCGCACCGCCTCCTCGTAGCCGCGCGGGATGTAGGGCCCCTTCCCGCTCAGGACGTGGGCCCGCACCCGCTCGAGCACCTCCCGGAGCTCCGGCCCCACGTGCGCCAGGGACGCGTCCACCTGCTCCACGGACACGCCCAGCCGCTGCTCCGCGGCGCGGTTGACGTTGAGCACGCCGCCCTCGGCGCTGAAGACCACCACCGGGTCCGGCAGGCTGTCGATGGCCGCCTGGCTCGAGGACTGAGCCTGCAGGAGCTCCCCGAGCGAGCTCTCCCGGTAGACGCGCAGCCGCTCCGCCATGGCGTTGAAGTCCGCCGCGAGCTGGCCAATCTCCCCCGTCGCCGCCACCTGGGCGCGGGCCTCCAGGTCACCCTGCCCCAGCCGGCGCACCGCCTGGCTGAGCACCGCCATGGGGTGCAGCGCCCTCCGGGTGAGCGCCGCGGAGGCCGTGAGCCCCGCCAGCAACGCCGCCAGCACGCCGGTGATGGTGAGCATGTTGATGCGCTTGCTGGTGCGGCGCAGCTCCTCGCTCTTGGCCACCATGGCGTCCTGGTTGAGCGCGAGGACGGCGTCCGCGGCGTTCCTCGTCGCATGGAAGCGCGGCGCCAGGTCCGTGAGGTAGCGGGCCCTGAGCGTCTCCTGTCCCTCGAGCGGGAGGTAGCGCTCCAGCGCCTCCAGGTACGCCTCCCAGTGCGAGCGCAGCTCCCCGGTGGCCTCGGCCTCCCCCGGCTCGGTGACGTTGCTCTGCTGCACGTCGAGCTCGCGCTCGAAGAGGGGCTGCTGCTGCGCAATCTGCTCGTAGCCCTGCTTCCGCTCGCCGATGGCCACGAAGAGCGCACCGCTGTCGATGCGCTCGAGCGCATCCTTCATCCGCTGCGCCGCGAGCACGCTGCGGTAGTTGTCCTGGAGGATCCTCTGCCCGCCCTCCCCCAGCTCGCGCAGTGTGGACACCGCGAGCACGCCCACGAGTCCCAGCGCGAGGGCCAGGGGGAGCTGGGCGATGAGCAGGCGGCTGCGCAGCGTCACGGCCGCTCCTCCCGATCTTCCCGTAGCTCCTCGAGCGCCACCACCTGCACGTCCAGGTCGTCCGCCTCCCGCACCAGGCGCAGGTCCGTGCTCATCCCAAAGAGCTGCTTCCAGTACGGCTGGTGGGAGCGGCCGATGATGAGCAGCCCCACGCCATGGCTGCGGGCGAAGGAGAGCAGGCCCTCCACGGGGTCCGTGGCCTTCACCCGCACCACCTCGGCACCGAGCTCGCGTGCCCGCTCGATGTTGGCGAGCAGGTGGCGCTGCGCCTCCGAGTCGATGAGGTGCGGCGCCTCGCCCGGCGTCTCCACGTAGACGACGAACCAGTCGGTGTTGAGCCTCCCCGCCATCCGCGAGCCGCGCCGCAGGAGGGCGGCGGCCCTGGGCGGGTAGCTGGACATGGCCACCATCACCCGGTCACCGGCGCCGCGCGTGCCGGCCTCCTCGCGCTGGGCCGAGGGCAGGGCCGCCGCGGCGCGGTCCAGGCTCTCGGCCACCTCGCGCAGGGCGAGCTCGCGCAGCGTGGCCAGGTTCTCCGCGCGGAAGAAGCTCTCCAGCGCGCGGTCCACCTTCTCCGGGGCGTAGATTTTTCCCGTCCGCAGCCGCTCGTGCAGGTCCTCCACCGCGAGGTCGAGGTTCACCACCTGGTCCGCCTCCTTGAGGAAGCTGTCGGGGACGGTCTCGCGCACGTTCACTCCCGTGGTGCGCTCCACCAGGTCGTTCAGGCTCTCCAGGTGCTGGACGTTGAAGGCGCCGATGACGTTGATGCCCTCGGCGAGGAGTTCCTGCACGTCCTGGTAGCGCTTGCGGTTCTTCGCGAGGGGGACGTTGGTGTGCGCGAGCTCGTCCACCAGAACCACCTGCGGCTTTCGCGCGAGCACCGCGTCGAGGTCCATCTCCTCCACGTTGACGCCGCGATAGGAGTAGACCTTTCTGGGGACGACCTCGAGCCCCTCCAGCTTGGCCGCGGTCTCCTTGCGGCCGTGCGTCTCCACGAAGCCCACCACCACGTCCACCCCGCGCGCCTTGAGCGCGTGGGCCTCCTCCAGCATCCGGTACGTCTTGCCCACGCCGGCGGCGAAGCCGATGTAGAGCTTGAGGCGGCCGCGGCGGCCGCGCTCGACGAGCTCGAGGAAGTCCTCCGCGCGGCGGCGGGGTGGCTGTGGCGTCATTCGGGCCTCACGGCTTCGCTAGCGTGGCCCCTTCCCCGCGCTCCACACCGGCGGGCGCGCCGAACTGACGGTCCAGGGCCAGATTCACCCCTAGCACGTTGACCCGTGGCTCGCCGAGGATGCCGAAGGTGCGTCCCTCGGTGTGGGCGTCGACGACGGCCTGGATGCGCTCGGGCGCCACGCCGCGCGCGTGCGCCACGCGTGGTACCTGCCAGCTCGCCGCCTCGGGAGAGACATGCGGGTCCAGGCCGGAGCCGCTGGCGGTCACCAGCTCACCGGGCACCAGGCCGGGTGCGTCCGGGTTCTCCTGCGCCAGCCGCTGCGCGTCCGCCACGGCGCGGTCACGCAGCTTCTGGGAGGTGGGGCCGAGGTTGCTGCCGCTGGAGGCGGCCGCGTCGTAGCCGCTGCCGGCGGCCGACGGGCGCCCCTGCAGGTAGGCCGGGCGGCTGAACGCCTGGCCGATGATGCCGCTGCCCACGGTGCTGCCCCTCGCGTCCGTCACGAGGGAGCCGTTGGCCTGGTCCGGGAAGAGGAGCTGCCCGAGGCCCGTCACGGCGAGCGGGTAGAGGGCGCAGGTGACCACCAGGGTGACGAGGCTGGCCCTCAGGGCGGTGATGAGATGGGAGAGCATGGTTCGTGTTGTCCTTTCCGCGCTACGCCAGACCGACCGCGGTCAGCATCACGTCGATGACCTTGATGCCCACGAAGGGGGCGATGAGGCCGCCCACCCCGTAGACGAGCATGTTGCGCCGCAGCAGCGCCGCGGCGCCGATGGGGCGGTACTGCACGCCACGCAGCGCGAGCGGGATGAGCAGGACGATGATGAGGGCGTTGAAGATGACCGCCGACAGGATGGCGCTGTAGGGGCTGGTGAGCCCCATCACGTTGAGCGGAGCGATCTCCGGGAAGACGACCATGAAGAGCGCCGGGAGGATGGCGAAGTACTTGGCCACGTCATTGGCGATGGAGAAGGTGGTGAGCGTGCCGCGCGTCATCAGGAGCTGCTTGCCCACCTCCACCACCTCGAGCAGCTTGGTGGGGTTGGAGTCCAGGTCCACCATGTTGCCGGCCTCCTTGGCGGCCTGGGTGCCGGTGTTCATGGCCACCCCCACGTCCGCCTGGGCGAGCGCCGGCGCGTCGTTGGTGCCGTCGCCCGTCATGGCCACCAGCTTGCCCTTGCCCTGCTCGGTGCGGATGAGCTGCATCTTCGCCTCGGGCGTGGCCTCGGCGAGGAAGTCGTCCACGCCCGCCTCGCGCGCGATGGCCGCGGCGGTGCGGGGGTTGTCACCCGTGATCATCACGGTGCGGATGCCCATGGCGCGGAAGCGGTCGAAGCGCTCCTTGATGCCGCCCTTCACCACGTCCTTGAGGTGGACGATGCCGAGGGCGCGGTTGCCCTCGGCCACCGCCAGGGGCGTGCCGCCCAGGTCGCCGATGCGGGCCGCTGCCTCGGTCAGCTGCGCGGGCACCTGACCGCCCTGGGCCTGCACGTACTTGACGATGGCGTCCACCGCGCCCTTGCGGATGCTGCGCGGCTGCGGGTCCACGATGTCGGCGCCGCTCATGCGCGTGTTCGCGCTGAAGCGGACGAAGTGCGCCTGGTGCGCCTCCAGCTCGCGGGGGCGCAGCTTGTAGCGGTCCTTCACCAGCGTGACGATGGAGCGCCCCTCGGGCGTCTCGTCTGCGAGGCTGGCCAGCTGGGCCGCCTCCGCCAGCGTCTCCACGTGCACCCCGGGCATCGGCAGCAGCTCGGTGGCCATGCGGTTGCCGAGGGTGATGGTGCCCGTCTTGTCCAGCAGCAGGGTGTCCACGTCGCCGGCCGCCTCGACCGCGCGGCCGCTCATGGCCAGCACGTTCTTGCGCAAGAGCCGGTCCATGCCGGCGATGCCGATGGCCGACAGCAGCCCGCCGATGGTGGTGGGGATGAGGCACACCAGCAGCGCCACCACGGCGGTCGCGCTCAGCCGCAGGCCCGAGTAGAGCGCGAGCGGCACCAGCGTCACGCAGGCCAGCAGGAACACGATGGTGAGGCCCACCAGCAGGATGTGGAGGGCAATCTCGTTGGGGGTCTTCTGGCGCGCGGCGCCCTCCACCAGGCCAATCATCCGGTCGAGGAAGCTCTCGCCCGGGTCCACGGTGATGCGCACCACGATGCGGTCGGAGAGCACCTTGGTGCCGCCGGTGACGGCCGAGCGGTCACCGCCGGACTCGCGGATGACGGGGGCGGACTCGCCGGTGATGGCGCTCTCGTCCACGCTGGCGATGCCCTCCACCACCTCGCCGTCCCCGGCGATGAGGTCGCCCGCCTCGCACACCACCACGTCGCCCTTGCGCAGGGTGGCGCCGGAGACGCGCTCCTCGCGCCCGTTGCGCAGCAGGCGCGCCTGGGTGTCCTGGCGCATCTTGCGCAGGCTGGCCGCCTGGGCCTTGCCCCGGCCCTCGGCCACCGCCTCCGCCAGGTTGGCGAAGAGCACGGTGAACCACAGCCAGAGGGTGACGGCGAGGGTGAACCACACCGGCGGCGCGTCCGGCGCGCGCGAGAAGAGGTCTCGCACCAGCACCACGGTGGTGAGCAGGCTGCCCACCCACACCACGAACATCACCGGGTTGCGGGCGACGTGGCGGGGGTGGAGCTTGCGCAGGGAGTCGGCGAGCGCCGGCTTGAGGAGCGCCGCGTCGAACAGCGACGCCGGCTGCTTGGTCTTCATGGGAGCCATGACTAGAAGGTCCTCCGGGCCGCGGCGAGGAAGTGCTCCACGACGGGGCTCAGCGAGAGAGCGGGGAAGAAGGTCAGCGCGCCCACGATGACGACCACGCTCACCAGCAGGCCGGTGAAGAGGGCGCCATCGGTGGGGAAGGTGCCGGGGCCTGCGGGCACCACCTTCTTGTTGAGCATCGAGCCGGCGATGGCCAGCGCGGGGATGATCATCAGGAAGCGGCCCATCAGCATCGCCAGGCCCAGCGTCACGTTCCAGAAGGGCGTGTTGGCGTTGAGGCCGGCGAAGGCGCTGCCGTTGTTGGCCGCGCCGCTGGTGTAGGCGTAGAGGATCTCCGAGAGCCCGTGGGGCCCGGCGTTGTTGAGGCTCGAGGTGCCCAGGGGAATGACCGAGGCCACCCCGCTGAAGCCGAGGATGACGAGCGGGAAGATGAGCACGTACAGGACGGCGAGCTTCATCTCCCGCGACTCGATCTTCTTGCCCAGGTACTCGGGCGTGCGGCCCACCATCAGGCCGGCGATGAAGACGCTCAGGAGCACCATCACCAGGATGCCGTAGAGGCCGGCGCCCACGCCGCCGAAGATGACCTCACCCAGCTGCATGTTGACGAGCGGGACCAGGCCGCCCAGCGGGGTGAAGCTGTCGTGCATGGAGTTGACGGCACCGCACGACGCGTCCGTGGTGACGGTGGCGAAGAGCGCGGAGGCGGGGATGCCGAAGCGCACCTCCTTGCCCTCCATGTTCCCGTCCTGCACCACCGGCGCGGCGGCCACCGCTGCATTGGGCTGCGACTCGGCCCAGTACGCCGTCGCCACGCCCGCGACGAACAGCACCGCCATGGCCGCGAAGATGGCCCAGCCCTGGCGGGTGCTCCCGGCCATCTTCCCGTAGGTGTAGGTGAGGCCCGCGGGGATGGCGAAGATGGACAGCATCTGCACCAGGTTGGTCAGCGGCGTCGGGTTCTCGAACGGGTGGGCGCTGTTGGCGTTGAAGAAGCCGCCGCCGTTGGTGCCCAGCATCTTGATGGCCTCCTGGGAGGCCACCGGGCCCATGGCGAG
>JAKEEX010000441.1 GCA_022616315.1 Myxococcaceae bacterium | reverse complement strand
CTCAGAGGGGCAGATGGGACGTCTGCTGTTCTCAATAGGTTGACTGCGGCTCCCGCAATCTTCCTTCTCGTAGGCTTGCTATCCAGTTTTCAAAGACCGAGGTGGGGCGTCCTGCGTCTGCCCCATCCGCGCTGTCGACTCCGCAGTCTCCTGCGTCGTCCCCAGATCCGCCCGGCGTCTCCGTGACCGGATGTGTCGGGCGAGGGGCGCGGCTTATCTCCCAGCCGGACGCCGGGCGCAAGCATTTTTTCGAACCGTGCCCGTGATCGCTGGCGGCGTGCCCGGACCCGGTGGCGCCACCCCTCGAGCGCTAGCCCTGCCCGGGGAGGCGCTCCGTGAAGAGACGCTCCAGGTTCACGCGCCCGCGGCGGCACCGCTCGGCCACGACGATGGAGCGCAGCTCACCGAAGGCGCGCTCGAAGTCGTCGTTGACGATGATGTAGTCGTACGAGGCGACGCCCCTCTCCATCTCGGAGCGGGCCGCGAGCATGCGGCGGCGGATGGTCTCGTCCGAGTCCGTGCGGCGCTCGCGGAGCCGTCGCTCGAGCTCCTCGATGGACGGGGGGAGGACGAAGACGAGGACCGCGTCCGGGTGCTTGCGCTTGATGGCCTGCCCGCCCTGGACGTCGATGTCGAAGATGGTGAGCCCCTGGGTGGCACGTGCCCTCGCCACCGAGCTCTCGGGGCTCCCGTAGAAGTGCCCGTGGACCTCGGCCCACTCGACGAACTCTCCGCGCTCGATGCGCCGCTGGAACGTCTCCGTGTCCACGAAGTCGTAGTCCAGTCCCTGCTGCTCGCGTCCCCGTGGCCGCCGTGTGGTGACGCTCACGGAGAAGTGGGTGTTGGGCGTCACCTCGAGGAGCTTCCGGGCGAGCGTCGTCTTGCCGGCGCCCGAGGGCGCGGAGAGCACCAGGAGGAGGCCGGGAGGGAGCAGCTCGCTCATTCGACGTTCTGAACCTGCTCGCGGATGCGCTCAAGCTCAGCCTTGAGTGACACCACCCGGGCGGAGATGTCCGGATCCTGGCTCTTGGAGCCCGTGGTGTTCACCTCACGGTGCATCTCCTGCACCAGGAAGTCCATGCGCCGACCGGAGGGCTCCGCCGAGCCGAGCAGCGCGCGGAACTGCTCGAGGTGGGAGCGCAGCCGCGTCATCTCCTCCGCGACGTCCGTCCGCTCCGCGAAGAGGACCACCTCCTGGGCGAGCCGCTGCGGGTCCACCGGAGCGCCGCGCGACAGCTCGGCCACGCGCTCGGTGAGCCGGTCCCGGTACACCGCCACCGCCCGGGGGGACAGCGCCTCCACCTCCTGCACCCAGGTGGCGACCTGGGCCAGGCGTGCCTCGAGGTCGACACGGAGCGCCTCGCCCTCCCGCTCGCGCATCCGCACGAGCGCATCGAGGGCGGCGTCGAGCGCACCCGAGGTGCTGGCCTCGGCACTTGCGACGTCCACGCCGCGCTCCTCGAGCCGCAGCACTCCGGGTTGGGTCGCAATCTGGGCGAGGCCCACGGGCTCCGGAAGCTGGAGTGCCTGTGCGAGCTCGCGGTACGCGCGCAGGTACTCGCGCGCCAGGGCCAGGTCCACCGTGGGGGCGGTCCCCGTGGCGGTGGTGGACACCCGGCGCACCGTCAGGTCCACCGCGCCCCTCGCCAGCCGCTCCTTCACCCGCTTCACCAGGCCGGCCTCGAGCGACGCCAGCTCGCGCGGGAGACGCGCCTTCACCTCGCAGAACTTGTGGTTGACCGCGCGCAGCTCGACGGCGACGTCCTCCTCGCCGACCTGCGACCGCCCGGCACCGAACCCCGTCATGCTCCGCAGCATGGCGCCGCGTGGTAGGGGCTTTTGGCGGCGAGGTCAAGCGGGCCCGCGACTGGTAGGGTGCGCGCCCCATGACGCTCGTCAAACGGCTGGAGTCCGCGGGGAAGCGGCTCGGCGCAACGCTGCTCGCGCTCGCGCTCTGGCGGCCCGGCCGGCGCGAGAGGCCCCTTGGGCGCCCCCGCCGCGTGCTGCTCGTCCGGACGGACAACCGGGTGGGCGAAGCGCTCCTCACGACGCCCCTGCTGAACGCGCTCGCGACGCTCGAGTCCCGACCCGAGGTGGACATCCTGGTGCATCCACGGGCGCTGCGTGTCCTGGCCGAGCATCCACGCGCGCGCCGGGTCCTGGCGCTCGGCAGCAACACGACGCTCCGGGCGCTGCGGCGCGAGCGCTACGACGTGGTGGTGGACTGCGGCAACTGGACGGAGCCGAGTGTCCGCAACGCCATCATCGCGCGCCTGTGCGGCCCGCGCGCTGCGGTCCTCGGGCCCGGCGTCCGCCCGGTCCGCTGGCTCCACACACACCCGGTCAGCGCGCGGGAGGACACCCGCTCGGAGACAGCCCAGCGAATGCACCTGCTCGCACCGCTGGGGCTCGAGGCCCCGGCGCCCCTCTCCTTCCGGACGCCCCACCCGGCTCCACGGCTCGAGCCACTCCTGGCGCGCATGCGCACGGGTCGCTGGGCGGTGGTGAATCCCGGGGGCCGGCTCGGCTGGCGCCGCATTCCACCGGATGCGTTTGCCGCCGGCGCTCGCGCCCTCATCGCAGTCGGGGTGACGCCGCTCGTGACCTGGGGCCCGGGCGAGGAGCCCCTCGCGCGGGAGGTGGTCGCGGCCGCGCCCGGGGCGGAGCTCGCACCGGACACGGACCTGGATGGACTCGCTGCGCTCATGCGCGCCTCGGTGCTGACCCTCTGCAACAACACCGGCCCCATGCACCTGTCCGTGGCGCTGGGCGCCCCGACGCTCGCGCTCTTCCTGCGGATGGACGTGGAGCGGTGGGGGCACCTCGCACCGCCGCACCGGATGGTGGACCTCACCGCGGCCGCGGAGAGGGGTGAGCCCCTCGGACCTCACGTGGGAGCGGAGGTGCGCGCGTTCCTGCGGGCGGGGGAATGAGGTGGGGGCGCGGACTCACAACCCCCTCACCCTGTCCCTCTCCCAGGGGGAGAGGGGAATTGTCTTCCGCGCTCAGCCGCCGCGGAGCCGTTCGGCGAGGGCAGTGGTGCTGTGGTCCTTCGGATCTCCCGCGACGGCGACCCTTCCACCGTAGGCGCTCACCTCGTCGCGCTCGGGGATGTCCTCCGGGCGGTAGTCCGTGCCCTTCACGTGGACGTCCGGGCGCAGGGTTCGGATGATGTTGCGGACGTCCGGCTCCCCGAACACGAGCACCAGGTCCGTGCACGCGAGGGCCGCCACCAGCTCCGCGCGCTCGGACTCCGGGATGATGGGGCGCGAGGGCCCCTTGTAGCCGCGGGTGGAGGCATCCGAGTTGACCGCCACCACCAGCACGTCCGCGAGCGACTTCGCCCCCTCGAGGTAGCGGACGTGGCCCACGTGGAGCAGGTCGAAGACGCCGTTGGCGAGCGCCACGGTTCGCCCGCTCGCCCGATGCTCCGCGACCGCAGCGGCAACCTGTTCCAGCGTCCGGACCTTCAGCACCGTGCCACTCACCGGCCCAGCTCCTCCTCGAGCTCGGTGCGGCTCACGGTGGCCGTCCCCTCCTTCTGCACCACGAGGGCCCCGGCCACGTTGGCAAGACGCGCGGCGGAGGTGACGTTGGCGCCCGCGGCGAGGGCGAGCGTCAGCGCCGCGATCACCGTGTCTCCGGCTCCGGTCACGTCCACCGCCTCGTGTGCGCCGTGCACCGGCACGTCCTCCACCCGCCCATCACGCTCGAAGACCAGCATCCCGCGCCGTCCACGGGTCACGACGAGCGACTGGCACTGCAGGAGACGGAGCGCCTCCCGACCTGCCTCGTGCACCTCCGCGTCCGAGCGCAGGGGGCGACCCACCAGCGACGAGAGCTCGGGCTCGTTCGGCTTCACCACGGACATTCCGGTGAAGGCACGCAGGCGGTAGCGGGAGTCCACGCAGACGGGCATTCCGTCGCGGACGAGCGCTCGCAGCTCCTGGCGCACCTCCTCGTCCACGACGCCGGCGCCGTAGTCCGACACGAGCACGGCGTCCGCGCTCTGCGCTCCCCTGCGGATGTGTCGCACGAGCTGCGACTTCTGCGCCGCGCTCAGGGGGACGCGACCACCTCGGTCCAGCCTCAGCATCTGCTGGCGCTTGGTGCTCAGGCCACCGGCGAGGATGCGCGTCTTCGTCTCCGTCGCGAGGCGTGGGCCGCTCACCGCCGACAGGCGCATGCCCTGCTCGCGCAAGAGGCGGCGCAGCTCGTGCCCCATCTCGTCACGGCCGATGACGCCCACCACGTCCACCTGCCCCCCGAGGCTCCGCACGTTGGCTGCCGCGTTCGCGCCCCCGCCGAGCTTCACCTCCGCGTTCTCGTAGCGGACGATGAGGACGGGCGCCTCCCGG
>JAKEEX010000440.1 GCA_022616315.1 Myxococcaceae bacterium | reverse complement strand
GGGGCGCAGCCCTCCACGCGCACGGAGCTCGTCTACCCCGGTGGAGCGCGCATGCGCTGCGGCACCTGCGAGGCGGTGTGGCTCGAGGAGGACGACGCCGGAGCGCAGCCGGGTCCTCAGGCCTGATAGGGCGGCCCCGGTGCATGAGGCACGTACGTGCCCCAGTCCGGCGGCCTGGGCGCCACCACGTCCATGTCCACCGGCTGGCTCACCTTGAAGGACTCCTCGACTTCCTCCCTGGTCAACTCCCGGCCCCAGGAGAAGAGGTCCTCCATCGAGGGCATCCGCGCCACCGGTCCGTCGAGGCGCGCAGGCCCTTCCACGCTGGAGACGTAGGCCAGCCACCCCGTCCAGTCGCCGTCCTCCTCCTCGCGGCCGAGCAGGCTGACGGCCCACGCGTCCCCTGTGTCGTCGTGCACCACGAAAGGCACGTTGAGGATGTCCTGAAACACCAGGCAGTACTCCTCCCCTCTCTGCCCAGATCCTGCTCACTCCCACGCCAGCCTGCAGGGCCTGGCCCGGCCGCCCGCCTGGCTCAGCGCACGTCCAGGAGCTCCACCTCGAAGACGAGGGTGGCGTTGGGCGGGATGACGGGTGGGAAGCCCCGCGCGCCGTAGCCCAGCTCCGGGGGGATGGTGAGCTTGCGCATTCCGCCCACCTTCATCCCCGCGACGCCCTTGTCCCAGCCCTGGATGACGCTCCCCGCGCCCAGCCGGAAGCTGAAGCCCTGGCCGCGGTCGCGCGAGCTGTCGAACTTGGAGCCGTTGGTGAGCGTGCCCACGTAGTGCACGGTCACCGTCTTGCCCGGCGTGGCCTCCGCGCCGATGCCCACCTTCATTTCGTCAATCTGCAGCGTCATCGTGTCCTGCCTTCCTCGTCAGGGAGTGGGCCCCACCTGCGGCGGCTCCTCCTGCTGGTCATGGTCGGGCCCGCCGAACTCACCGCTCCATGCCACCGGCGCGTCCGAGAGTCCCGGGACACGGTACCGGGTGAAGCGCGCCTGTCCATAGGCAAAGGGCGGATCCTCGCCGACACGGTTGGCCCCATCCATCAGCCCCAGGCGCGCACCTGCCACGTGGAGCCGCTGCACCAGGCCGAGCAGCTCGCGCTCCACGTCCGGCTCCTGCAGCGGACAGACGAAGGCCTCGCGGCCACCTTCCACCTCCACGGCGACGAGCGAGGACGCCATGCCGAGCGGTGGCACGGTGTGCGCCACGCCGAGCACCACCGTCCGGTCCACCTGTGCACGCGGCCTCCAGCGCGAGAGCGCCACGCGACGCGAGGAGAAGGCCATCCCGTCCTGCAGCGTGTAGGTCCACGCGGACGTGAGCGCGGGCGCCGTCACCGCGGACAACATCCGCTCTCCCTCCGACGGGGGCGGAAGCACCACACGTCCCGGTGCGATGCCGACGGGTCCCGGTCCGGGCAGCGTCCCCGCAGGCTCGCCATCGATAGTGGAGAAGGCCTGTCCTGCGCGCTCGGGCAGCAGCATCCCCGAGCCCACCGCGAGCTCGCCTCCCTCGAAGGGGAACGTCTTCTTCCACCGAAGGTGACCGTCGCGGGTGAAGGACATGAGGAGCGTGGGGCTTCCCGCAATCAGTCCGTCACGGTCCGGGTTGAAAGCCACGGGACTGAAGGCGATGAAGGCATTGCCGAGAGAATCCGCCGCCACGCCGAATGGATGCGGGTGGTCGCTGCGATCGAGCAGTGGGTCACTCAGGGGCGTAGCGCCCACGAGGCGCCCCTGCGC
>JAKEEX010000439.1 GCA_022616315.1 Myxococcaceae bacterium | reverse complement strand
GCGCTGGCGCAGATGGGCAAGGTGCAGGACGCGCTGACGCACTTCGAGCGGGCCGTGGAGCTGAAGCCGGACTACGGGCTCGGCTGGAAGAGCGTGGCCAAGGCGCGTGCGGCGGTGGGCCGCTTCCCCGAGGCATCGAAGGCGCTCCTCGAAGCCAAGCGGCTCCGGCCGGACGACCCGGAGGTGGATGCGCTGGCCTTCCAGCTGGCGCAGGTGCTCGAGCTGAAGGAGGCGCCTGCGCAGGACGCTCCTCTCGCGGAGGTCATCCGCGCCCGCGACCTGCTGGCGCAGCGCGTGGCCAGCGTCGCGTGGACCACTCGCTCGGCCCAGGTGGCGGACGTCACCCTGGATGGCGTCGCGGACGTGGTGCTGCTCGGGGAGAGAGCGGGCAGTGCCGTGGTGGCTGTCGTCGCCGGTCCGCTCACGCCGAAGACCAAGCACTGGACGCTCATCTTCGAGGGAGGCCCCGGGACGGAATCCGGACTGTGCGCGCCTCCCGGTGAGGCGCTCCTCTCGCTGGAGTCGCCGGAGCTTCCGCTCGATGAGTGGGGCTGTTCTGGAGACGCGCCCTCGAAGGAGTGCAAGCGCGCCGTGGCCGTCAACGATCGGCTCGTCGCGGCGCGGAAGAACAAGGGGACACGTGGAGTTCGCCTCAACGCGGGTGAGTGCGACGCGCACCACATCTACTTCGATGGGGACAAGCTCCAGTGGTGGAGGCGTTGACCGTTCGGAGGTGACGGAGCTGTGACCGGAGCGCGTCGTCCCGGGATGAGGCGACCTCGTCCTACCTGCGCCCACCTCTGATATCCGTGGAGTCGGACGCCCCTCGGGGGGAGAATGAGCGGCTCCATGCGTTGGATTGCGCTCATCCTCTTGCTCTCTTCCCCCGGCGTGCTCGCCGCTCCAACGGGCAGCACGTCCCGCAAGAAGCGGAAGGCGTCTCCGCCCGTGGTGCGCCCCGAGCCACAGCCAGCGCCTGCTCCAGAGCCGCCTGCGGCCGCGCCACCCAGGGCCTCGACCCGTCGCGCTCCGGCAGCAGCCCCGGAGCAGGAGCCGACGCGGTACGCCCTCGCGCTCGCGGGCGGCGGCTTCTACGGTGGTGGCTTCAACCGCGGCCCCCTCGCCTCCGCGCAGCTGACCATCACGCCGCCTGGGTGGGGCCCGTTCTCGCTGGACGTGGAGCTCGGCTGGCGGCAGGCACGGTTCCGCAGGACGGTCCCTGGCTCCGGAGACGTGGTCTCCGCGTTGCACACCATTCCGCTCTACGCACTGGCCCGGTTCAGCGCCGTGAAGCAGAGGCACTTCGGACTGGACCTGCGCGCTGGATTGGGCCCGCAGCTGGCGGTGCATCAACTCGCGAGCAACTTCGCCGCGCCCACTTTCCGCTCGGCGCTCGGGTGGGAGCTGCTCGCCGG
>JAKEEX010000046.1 GCA_022616315.1 Myxococcaceae bacterium | reverse complement strand
CTCCCCTGGCACCGGCCCGGGGACCGCCGCAAGCGGCACTGTGGGACTGACGCACCCCTCCTTGGAGGAGCCACCCGTCCACGGAGCGCGATGTTGTCAGGTACCCGCGCACGGGGCGGGTGCGCCTGGCTCTATTCGGCCAACTCCACCAGGAGTCGGCCTAGCTCGTCACACCAGTCGCCTCGAGCGCCTCTGGCTCACGCGGCGTGAGCGCCTGCAGCACGAAGCCCAGGGCCACCACCAGCGCGCACCCGATGACGTTGAACCACAGGTACCCGATGTCGCTCAGGAAGAAGAGCGCGAGGACCGTGGACTGGGAGAGCACCGCCGCGGCGAACACCGCGTGTCCGCGCACCCGCTTCACGAAGAACGCCACCAGGAACAGGCCGAGCACCGTCCCGTAGAACAGCGACCCCAGGATGTTCACCGCCTGGATGAGGTTGTCGAGCAGCGACGCGAAGCTCGCAAAGCCAATCGCCACCAGGCCCCAGAACACGGTGAACCCCTTGGACGCGAGCAGCACGTGTTTGTCCGAGGCATCCGGGCGCAGGACGCGCTTGTAGAAGTCCATGGTCATCGTGGCGCCCAGCGCGTTCAGCTCGCTCGCAATCGAGCTCATGGCCGCCGCGAGGATGACGGCCACCAGGAGCCCGAACAGCCCGCTCGGCAGCCAGCGCTTCACGAAGGTGAGGAAGATGTAGTCCGAGTCCTTCGTCTCCGCGTCCGGCAGCGCGCGCTTCACCACCGCCTTCGCGTCCTTGCGCACCTCGGCCGCCTGCTTCGACGCGAGCTGCATGCCCGCCTTCGCGCTCGCCACCGCGGCCTCGTCCCCGGCCTCACGCGCGGCCAGGAACCGCTCCACCTCCGCGCGCTTCTCCGTCTGCACCTGCTCCCACCGCGCCTCCACCGCCGCGAGCTCCGTGGCCTGCGGCGTGGCCTGCACGCGCGTGCGCAGCGTGTCGTTGAAGAGCAGCGGCGGGGTGTTGAACTGGTAGAAGACGAAGACCAGCACGCCCACGAAGAGGATGAGGAACTGCATCGGGATCTTCAGCACCCCATTGAAGAGCAGCCCCAGCCGGCTCTGGGTGATGGAGCGGCCCGTGAGGTAGCGGCCCACCTGCGACTGGTCCGTCCCGAAGTAGGAGAGCGCGAGGAAGAAGCCGCCGGTGATGCCGGACCAGAAGTTGTAGCGGTCCTGCACGTCGAAGCCGAAGCTCACCGTGTTCATCCGGCCGAGCGCGCCCGCAACGTCCGTGGCCTTCGCCAGCGACACGTTCTCCGGCAGCCGCCACAGGATGACGAGGGCCGCCACCACCATGCCGCCCATCATCACCACCATCTGCTGCTTCTGCGTCTGGCTCACCGCCTTGGAGCCGCCGCCCACGGTGTAGAGGATGACCAGCACGCCCATGCCCACGATGGTGGGCTCGAGCGGCCAGCCGAGGATGGCGGAGAGGATGATGGCCGGCGCGTAGAGCGTGATGCCCGCGGCCAGCCCGCGCTGCACCAGGAAGAGGAACGCCCCGAGCAGCCGCGTCTTCAGGTCGAAGCGCGTCTCCAGGTACTCGTACGCGGTGACGACGTTGAGCCGGTAGTAGATGGGCACGAAGACGGCGCTGATGAGCACCATCGCCAGCGGCAGCCCGAAGTAGAACTGCACGAAGCGCATCCCGTCCTCGTAGGCCTGGCCCGGGACGGAGAGGAAGGTGATGGCGCTCGCCTGCGTGGCCATCACCGAGAGGCCAATGGTGGGCCACGGCATCTCGCGCGCGCCGCGCAGGTACTCCTCCGCCGTGCGCGCCCCGCGGGACTTCCACAGCCCGAAGGCCACGATGGCGAGCGTGGTCCCCAGCAGCACCACCCAGTCGAGCGTCGTCAAGAATAGGCCTCGGTCAGCGCCCAGAAGAGGGCCACGAGCACGGCGAGCGTGCCCACCACCAGCAGGTAGATGTTGCGCCAGGAGCCGAGCAGCGGCGGCGTCTCGTCCAGCTCGGGGCGCGGGGCGGGGGCCCCCGCCGGCGCTTCGGGGGGACGGTGTGGTTCAGGGCTCATAGCGCGAGGACGTTCGCCATCAGGCGGTAGGCGCCGGGCACACCCGAGGGCAGCTGGCGGAAGAAGGAGAGCCCCGTGTACACGAACGTCCCCTTGCCGTGGCGTGCGACGAGCAGCGCGCCCTGAAGCGGGGACTCGTCCGGGTCCTGCATCGCGAACACCGGCCGGAACTTCGCGTCCCACTTCGCGCCGAAGTACAGCCCGCGCTCCTGCACCCAGCCCTCGAAGTCCGCGGGCGTGAGCGCGTTGGGACCGCGCAGCAGCGGCTCGTCCGGGGTGACGGGCGACATGGCCGCCGTCTCGTTGGTGACGCGCTCGCGGCCGAGCTCCAGCGGGTAGGGGCTGAAGAAGCCCGGCGGGTTCCCGCCGCGGCCCGTGGTGTTGTACTGCACCACCAGCCGCCCGCCCTTCTCCACGTATGCGAGCAGCCGCTCGCGCTGCAGGCCCAGGCGCGGGCTCGCGTTGAAGGCGCGCACGCCCACCACGATGGCGTCGAAGCGCTCCAGCTTCTCGGAGGCCAGGCGCTCCTCGGACAGCAGCGTCACGTCATAGCCCACCGCCGCGAGGCTCTCCGCCACCAGGTCCCCCGGTCCGGGGAGGTAGCCAATCCGCTTCCCCTTCGTGGCGAGAGAGAAGGGCACCAGGCGCGCCTCGGACGGCTGGCGCACCGCGAGCGGCGGGATGTGCGGGTGGGACACCGTGCGCACGCGCCAGGACTCCTTGCGGCCACCGCTCTCCACCCACACGCGCAGCTTGCCTGCCTGCCCTGTCCCCTTGGGCGGGTGCACCGTGAAGCGCACGGTGCGCTCATCCCCGCGCGCGGCGAGCTGGAAGGGCAGCTCCGCCGGCTCCGAGCGCCAGCCCTGGGGGAGCTCCAGACGGACCTTCCCGATGGCGTCCTTCGTGCCTGCCGAGAGGAGCACGGAGACGGGCTGCGGCGCCCCGTTGGGGAACATCACCACCTCGCGCTCCAGCGTCGCGGTGACGGCCGGCACCACCTCGAGGGTGCGAGAGAGCTCGCCGCGCACCGGGTCCGTCCACACGTACACCACCGGCCGCTCCGCGGTGAGGCGGCGCCCCTCCACCTCGTAGACGAAGCGCACCACGAGCGGGGGCTCCCCCTCGGGCTGGCCGGTGAGCGCGCGGTCCTGCTCGTCCAGCGCGTAGAGGCCGCCCTCCACGGGCCTGCGCAGCCAGTAGGGCGTGGTGATGGGCGCCGAGTCCGGCAGCGTCACCTTGCGCTCCAGGCGCTGCGGGGTGTGCTCCTTCAGCTCCGTGCCCACGGCCTCGGGCTGCTGGCCGGGGAGGGTGATGCTGACGAGGCGCACCGAGGCGGGCGAGCGGTTGAGGGCGTCCAGACGGAGGGTAGTCTGGCCTCCGGGGATGGCGCTGGGCTCGGTCGCGCGCGCCTCGAGGAACAGGCCGGCGCAGGCGGCGATGAGTGACTCCGTCTCGCGCAGCTTCACCATCTTCCACGGGTTGTCGTCCGGGAGCGCGGAGAGCGCGGTGTGGACCGCGAGGAGGGCGGGGATGCTCCTGTGGGGAGCCCGGACGTCGAAGGTGGTGGTGGCGGTGTCCACGGCCTTCGCCACGGCCTCGGTGCCGGGGAAGCGGCGCCAGGTGAGGTCCAGGCCCTCGAAGAGGTCGGACTTCGGCCGGGTGCCCTGCAGGGGCTGGAAGTACTCGAGGAGGGGGCCTCGCTCTGCGGGGACCCCGAAGCCCTGGCTCTTGTGCTGGCTGCGGCTCTCCGCGGCCACCTCGCCCCAGGAGCGTCCCGTGAGCGGGTCGAACCCGCCCACATCGACCTTCACGTAGGCCGACATGTCCGCACCCGCCACCAGGTTCCAGGTGGAGACGTTGT
>JAKEEX010000438.1 GCA_022616315.1 Myxococcaceae bacterium | reverse complement strand
AGGTAGCCCTCGTGGCCCGCGATGGAGAACTTGTGCGTGATGGCGCGCCGCTCGTCCGGCAGGCGCCGCCGCGCCGCACCGGGTGCCACCGCCACCGCCGCCAGCACCTCCTTGGTGTCCTTCAGCTTCTCCCTGGAGGTGTTGAGCGGCTGCGTCCGCTTGCACCCGTCGCGGTAGATGGCCACCGCCTTGAGCCCCAGCTTCCAGGACTCCATATACGCCTGCTCGATCTCCTCCACCGTGGCGTTGGACGGCATGTTCACCGTCTTGGAGATGGCGCCGGAGAGGAACGGCTGCGTGGCCGACATCATCTTGATGTGGCCCATCCAGTCGATGGAGCGCGAGCCCTTGGCCGGCTTGAACGCGCAGTCGAAGACGGGCAGGTGCTCGTCCTTGAGGTGCGGCGCCCCCTCGATGGTGTCGTGCTTGTCCAGGTACGCCACGACGTCCTGCACCTGGGTCTGCGGGTAGCCCAGCCGCTCGAGCGCCAGCGGGACCGTGTTGTTCACGATCTTCAGCATCCCGCCGCCCACCAGCTTCTTGTACTTGATGAGCGCGATGTCCGGCTCGATGCCCGTGGTGTCGCAGTCCATCATGAAGCCGATGGTCCCCGTGGGCGCCAGCACCGTCACCTGGCTGTTGCGGTAGCCGTGCTCGGTGCCCACCGCCAGGGCGTCGTCCCACGCCTCGCGCTGCGCCTGGAGCAGCGGCTCGCTCACGCCCTTGCCTTCCACCTGGTAGGCCGCGCGGCGGTGCTTGCGGATGACACCCAGCATGGGCTCGGCGTTCTTGTCGTAGCCGCTGAAGGTCCCCATCCGCTCGGAGATCTTCGCGGACGTCAGGTAGGCCTGGCCGCACATGAGGGACGTGATGGCCGCGGCGTAGTTGCGGCCCTCGTCCGAGTCGTACGGAAGGCCCGTGGCCATCAGCAGCGCGCCCAGGTTCGCGTAGCCCAGGCCCAGTGGCCGGTAGGCGTGGCTGTTCTCGGTGATGCTCTGGGTGGGGTAGCGGCTGAAGCCGACGATGATCTCCTGCGCCAGCAGCACCACGTTCACCGCCGCGCGGAACGCCGTGACGTCGAACTCCCCGTCGATGGTGCGGAAGTGCATCAGGTTGAGGCTCGCCAGGTTGCAGGCCGAGTCATCCAGGAACATGTACTCGGAGCAGGGGTTGCTGGCGTTGATGCGCGCGGTGTTGGGGCAGGTGTGCCACGCGTTGATGGTGGTGTCGTACTGCATGCCGGGGTCGCCACACAGGTGGGCCGCCTCGGCGATCTCACGGAACAGCTCGCGCGCGCGGAAGGTGTCCATGGGCCGCCCGTCGCGCACCGCGTGGGTCGTCCAGGAGCGGTCCTCCACCACCGCCTTCATGAACTCGTCGGTGACGCGGACCGAGTTGTTCGAGTTCTGGAAGAAGACGCTCGAGTAGGCCTCCCCGTTGAAGGACGGATCGTACCCCTGCTCGATGAGCGCCCACGCCTTCTTCTCCTCGTCCGCCTTGCAGCGGATGAACTGGAGGACGTCCGGGTGGTCCGAGTTGAGGATGACCATCTTGGCGGCCCGGCGCGTCTTGCCGCCGCTCTTGATGACGCCGGCGAACGCGTCGAAGCCCTTCATGAAGGAGACCGGGCCGGACGCCGTGCCGCCCCCCGCCAGGAGCTCCCGGCCGGAGCGGATGGGGGAGAGGTTGGTGCCGGTGCCGCTGCCGTACTTGAAGAGCATGCCCTCGGTCTTCGCCAGGCCGAGGATGCTCTCCATGGAGTCGTTCACCGAGTTGATGAAGCAGGCCGAGCACTGCGGGTGCTCCTCCACGCCCACGTTGAACCAGACGGGCGAGTTGAACGCCGCCTTCTGCCGGAGCAGCAGGTGGGTCAGCTCGGAGTGGAAGGCCTCGCGGTCCGTCTCGGTGGCGAAGTAGCCGCCCTCGTCACCCCACTGGGTGAGGGTGTCCACCACGCGGCCCACGAGCCTGCGCACGCTCGACTCGCGCTCCGGGGTCCCGGGCGTCCCCCGGAAGTACTTGGACGCCACGACGTTGGTGGCGAGCATGCTCCAGCTCTTGGGCACCTCGAGGCCCTTCTGCTCGAACACCACCTTGCCGTCCTCGCCGGTGATGCTCGACGAGCGGAGCTCCCACGCGAGCTCGTCCGCGGGGTCCACGCCCACGGTCGTGAAGTAGCGGGGGACCGTCAGCCCCCCACCCGCGGGCCGTGCCCGCTTCCCCGCCCTGGTGCCCTTGAGGTAACCGCCGTTCTTCTGCGTCAGCTCCTTCTCCATTCCCGCGCTCCTTCACTGAGTGTGCGGTTCCAGGGGGATACGGGGCCCACCTGGAGGGAGCCCCTCCAGGCAATAAATGTCCCGATCCTGTCCTGGACGCATCAGACAGGTACTTGGTTAGGTCAAACTGGTTGTCGTGGATTCCGGTCCGCCGAGGGCTTGGTTGGACGCCCTCCCCCACGGCGGGGAACCGAGGATCTAGATCCGGCCCGCCCCTCGTGTCAAGACGATGACAGCACCATATCTGGGGGTGCCTGAGCAGCCAGGCACCGACATTTGGGGGGCATTTCGCCAAATGTGCGCCACTTCACTGAGTACCTCCTGATCGCAAGAATCGGTCCAGGCTGCAATCGCCCACTCGTACTCACGGTAGCTCCCCGGTCTGACATCCAGGCCAACGAAGGGCGTGAGCAGACGTGACGCTAGGTGCGGCGCCACGCTCTGGGCCATCGATCCGCGGATCCGCCCGGGGTTGACTGTCAGTCGCTGTCCGGTTTTGCGCAGGCGGGCGAGCGTTGCGCTTGCGTTTCACGAGGGAAGGGCGCGCGGGAAGAGGAGTGACGCGCTATTGGGAGGCCCATGCCTCCGCCCTACGAGAAGCACGTCTTCATCTGCACCAACCGCCGTCCGGAGGGGAACCCGAAGGGCTGCTGCGCCTCCAAGGGCGCCGAGGAGGTGCGCAGCCTCTTCAAGGAGGAGCTGCACAAGCGCGGCCTCAAGGGGCGCTTCCGTGCGAACGCCGCAGGGTGCCTCGACATGTGCGCCTTCGGGGTGACGGTGGTCGTCTACCCGGAGGGTGTCTGGTACGCGCGCGTCACGAAGGAGGACGTGGTGCCCATCATCGAGGAGCACCTGCTCGGAGGGCGCCCCGTGGAGAGGCTGCTGCTCGAGAACCGGCGCAAGGAGAAGGCGGAAGAGCCTCCCCTCGAGGTGACGCCTCCGGCCGCTTGAGGTCCGGCTCAGCGCCGCTCGAGCGCTGCGAGCAGCCCGTCCGCCACCTCGCGCGTGAGGAGGGGCAGCACACCGCCGCCTCCGACGATGTTCACCACCTGAGACGCAGAGCCCCGGCAAACGCCGCCCCAGGCGGGCTCCGGTGAGAGGCCCACCGAGGCATAGGCCGAGTAGTCCACGTAGAGCTCTGCCCCGACGACGCCCTGCTCGGTGCAGAGCAGGTGGTGCTCCGGGTGCGTCGCGACGCGCTCCTGCACCACGAAGCCCCCGCCCACCCGGTCCTCCGCGGCGCGCGCGCACAGCGTGGGCCAGTCCATGGCAGCGCCGTAGCTGGCCTCCACGCGGGATGCGAAGCCCGGCGTGTCACGTGCCGCCCCCACGAAGACCGCCTTGCCGCCGTAGTCCCAGGAGCGCTTGAGCACGAAGCGGTCCGGCTCCGCGGCCACGCGCGCGACGATGTCGTCCACACGCTCGCCGTCGGGGTCCACGCCGGGCCCATGACGCAGGGGGCGCGTCCACGGGACCGTCTCCGCCACCGCCTTCAGCTCCTCGTCCGTGACTCCCGCCGTGCGCGCCAGCGCGCCGTCCGTCAGTGCCTGGGAGAGCAGCGCCAGCGCGGCCTTCACCTCCACCTGGCTGGCCGGAGGATTGAGCAGCACCGCGCGACGGCCCGGCACCTCCGCGAGGAAGGCCCGCACCCACGGCGCGTCCGTCTCCTCGAGCCTCCGCACGAAGAGGTGGCGGTACACGAGGTCGTACACCTGGCCGCGTGCCTCCACCCGGTCCTCCCCGGAGAGCTCGTCCGGGAAGACGACGTCCGCCGGGGTGCCGAACGCCCGGAAGCGCTCCGCGAGGTAGAGCAGCTCGCTCACCTGGGCGTCGTTCCGGCGGCAGAGCATGGCGATGCGTGCGGGCACGGCCCCACTGCGCTCGGCCGCGAAGCCGGCGAGGAGCGCCTGATGGAGCGCGCGCGCGTTGGAGCCATTGCGCTCCACGAGCGAGGCCACCTCCGCCTGCGTGAGCCCCGCGTGCCGGCCCACCGACTCGATGAAGGTGTGGGCCGCGATGTCCGAGTAGCCCTCCATCGCGGGAATGGTGGCGTTCACCTCGAGGGCGTAGGGGCGGTCCGCGACGAAGTAGTCCACGCGGGTGACGGCGAGCCTCGCCGTGTGCGCGAACGTGGCTTCCGCGAGCTGGCGCTCGAGTGGAGAGAGGGCGTCGAGGAGGAGCCCGCGCCCCTCGCCCGCGAGGACCGCGCGGCTCATCTTCACGGTGGCAGAGGCGAGCGCGTGCGAGAGCCTCGCGCGCCGGCGGATCTCCTCCGCCTCGAGCACCACCGGGGTGGCCGTCACCGGGATGGGACGGCGTGCACCGTCCTTCGCGGTCACCGCGAGCCCGCGGGCGAAGGCGTCCCGCGCCAGCTGCGGGCCGAAGTGGGGTGCCTGCGCCCGCACTGCTTCTAAAAGTCGATGCACAGCGTCTAACCTCGTTCGCCCCGGTCGAGAGGCCCCGTAAGCTCGTGCCACTGGAGTGCCACCATGCCCGCCGTGCTGGAGTTCTTCTTCGACTTCACCAGTCCCTACAGCTACCTGGCCAGCACCCAGGTGGAGGCGCTGGCCCAGCGTAACGGCGCCCGCATCGTCTGGCGCCCCTTTTTGCTCGGGGCCGTCTTCAAGGCCACGGGGAACTCGCCGCCTCTCAGCGTGCCGGCGAAGGGGGCGTACATGGTGAAGGACCTGCAGGACTGGGTGCGCCAGTACGGCCTTCCGGAGCTCGCGCTTCCGTCCACCTTCCCGGTCCCCTCCGTGAAGGCCAACAGGCTCGCTCTCGTCGCGCTCGCGGAAGGAAAGGGGCCGGCGTTCATCCACGCCACGTTCCGGGCCATCTTCCAGGCGGGGCGCGACGTGGGGGAGCTGGACATGCTCGGCGAGCTGGCGGCTTCGGTGGGGCTCGACGCGAAGGTGGCGCTCGCGCGCATCGAGCAGCAGGACGTGAAGGACGAGCTGCGGCGCAACACCGACGACGCCGTGGCGCGCGGCGCCTTCGGTGCGCCCACGTTCTTCGTGGGTGACGACATGTACTGTGGCAACGACCGCCTCTTCCTCGTGGAGAAGTCCCTCATGAACCAGAAGGGAGCCTGACGTGGCGAACCTCACCGGTGGGCAGTTGGTGGCGAAGATGTTGCGCAAGGAGGGTGTGCGGCACGTCTTCACCCTCTCCGGGCTGCACGTGGCGCCCATCTACGCGGGGTGCGTGGAGGAGGGCATCCAGGTGGTGGACACCCGTCACGAGCAGGCCGCGGCCCACGCAGCGGACGCCTACGCGCGCATCACCCGTGGGGTGGGCGTGGCCGTCGTGACTGCGGGCCCGGGTGTCACGGACGCGCTGACCGGCGTGGCCAACGCCCACGCGGCGAGCTCGCCCATGATCCTCCTCGGCGGCGCGGCCCCCATCTTCAACCAGAGCCGCGGCAGCCTTCAGGAGATGGAGCAGGTGGACCTGTTCCACCGCATCACCAAGTGGTCGGACCGCGTGCCCACGCCGGACCTGGTGCCCGCGTACTTCGCCAAGGCCTTCCGCGTGGCGCTCTCCGGGCGGCCCGGCCCCGTCTTCCTCGAGCTCGCCTGGGACGTGCTGTGCAACGGCGCCGAGGACGCGCGCATCCCGGAGAGCTACCGCACCGACGCGCGGATGGCCCCGGACCCGCGCAAGGTGGAGGCGGCCATGGCGCTGCTCTCGCGCGCCGAGCGGCCGGCGATGATCGCCGGCAGCAGCGTGTGGTGGGACTGCGCGTGGGACGAGCTCCGCCGCTTCTGCGAGACGGCGCAGATTCCCGTCTTCCTCAACGGCGCGGGCCGTGGATGCCTGCCGCCGGAGCACCCGCTCTTCTTCCAGCACTCGCGCAAGGAGGCGCTCTCCGGCGCGGACCTCGTCTTCGTGGTGGGCACGCCCTTCGACTTCCGTCTCAACTACGGCGCCGAGCCCACCTTCAGCGCGGACTCGAAGATCGTCCAGGTGGACGTGGACCCCACCGAGGTGGGCCGCAACCGCGTGGTGGACGTGGGCATCATCGCGGACAGCTTCAGCGCGCTGAAGGCCTTCGCGGACGCAGCGCCGCGGGCCAAGCGGGAGGCCTATGTCTCGGGTCTGCGCGCGAGCGAGACGCACAAGCAGGCCGGCCTCGACGCGTGGTGCCGGAGCGACGCCACGCCCATCCACCACTACCGGCTGGCGCGCGAGATGTCGGAGGTGGCCAACGCCGCAGGACAGGACCCCGTCTTCGTCGCGGACGGCGGCAACTGGGTGGCCATGGCGGCGAAGGTCATCCGGCTGAGGCAGCCGGGTCGCTGGCTGGATCCGGGGCCCCTGGGGTGCCTGGGTGTGGGTGCGCCGTTCGCCATCGCCTCGAAGCTCCTGCACCCGGACCGCACGGTGTGGGTGGTGCAGGGGGATGGCAGCTTCGGCCTCAACGGCTTCGACTTCGAGACGGCCTTGCGCTTCCGGCTCCCCATGGTGTGCGTGGTGGGCAACGACGCCGCGTGGGGGCAGATCCGCCTGCCGCAGGTGCAGATGTTCGGCGAGGAGAGGTCGCCCGCGACGCTGCTGGCCCCCACCCGGTACGACAAGGTCGTCGAGGCGTTCGGTGGACACGGTGAGCTCGTCACCGAGCCCGAGCAGATCCGCCCTGCGCTCGAGCGTGCGGTGGCGAGCGGCACCGTCGCGTGCGTCAACGTGATGCTGGACCCGGACGCCCCCGTGAAGGCGGGCGCCATGGGATACGCCGTCTGATGGAACCAGGAAAGAGTCGAGCCATGCCCATGCTTCGGATGGACCGGGAGAAGGCCTGCCTGCTGGTTGTGGACGTCCAGGAGCGCCTGTGCGCGGCCATGGACCAGGTGCAGTTGGACCGGATGCTCGCGCGCGTGAACGCCGCCGTGCGGGGCGCCCAGGCACTCGGGATTCCCGTGCTCGTCACCGAGCAGTACCCGAAGGGACTCGGCGCCACGCACGCGATGGTGAAGATGAACCTCGGCGGTGCGCCCACGTTCGAGAAGCTGGAGTTCTCCGCGGCGGTGCCTGGGGTGGTGGAGGCCATCGGGCCCAGGAGACAGGTGCTCGTCGCCGGCATGGAGACGCACATCTGCGTCTTCCAGACCGTCCGTGACCTCGCGGAGCATGGGATGACCCCGGTGCTGCTGGCGGACGCCGTGCTCAGCCGCAATGCGGAGGACCGCGAGGTGGGCTTCCAGCTGTGTCGCGAGGCCGGTGCCCACGTGCGCTCGGTGGAGGCCGTGCTGTTCGACATGCTCGGTCGCGCGGGGACACCCGAGTTCAAGCAGGTGTCTCAGGCGGTCCGCTGAGCGGAGGCCCGGCCATGCATCGACGCGAAGCCCTCATCGCGCTCGCCACGCTTCCGCCCGCCGTCTCTGCCCTTGCTGGAGAGGGTCAGGGGTCGAAGGATGCGCAGAGGCCCGAGGCCGCGCGGCCCATCGCTCCAGGCGGCCACACCGTGAAGCCGCTGCCATTCGAGCCAGGCAAGCTCAGCGGGCTCTCCGCGAAGCTGCTCACCTCGCACCACGAGAACAACTACGCCGGTGCTGTCAAGAACCTCAATGCGGTCGAGCAGCAGCTCACGCAGGTCACGAAGGACACGCCGGGCTTCGTGGTCGGCGGGCTCAAGGAGCGGGAGCTGCTCTTCACGAACTCCGTCATCCTGCACGAGCTCTACTTCGGAAACCTGGGCGGGAACGGCAGGACGGGGGGAGCCATCGCGAAGGCCCTCGCGGAGCAGTACGGGAGCCTCGCCCGGTGGGAGGAGCTCTTCCGCGCCACCGGTGCGAGCCTGGCAGGCGGGAGTGGCTGGACCCTCCTCGACTTCAATCTCCACACCGGAGACCTTCGAACGTACTGGAGTGGGAACCACACCCAGTCCGTGGCCTTCGGGCAGCCCCTCCTGGTGATGGACATGTACGAACACGCCTACGCACTGGACTACGGCGCCAAGGCGGCCCCGTACATCGACGCATTCTTCCGCAACCTCCAGTGGGACGAGGTGAATCGCCGTCTCGAGCGTGCACAGCGCGCCTGGGCTGTGCAGCGGGGCTGAGGCGCGCGTGTGAGGCGCAGCTCCCTCCTCTCCGACCGCCACCTGCTCTGGGCCGCCGCCTTCCTGCGCGCGCTGGCCACGGGAATGGTGGGCGTGCTGCTCGGGGTGTACCTGGCCCGGCTCGACCTGCCGGCCGGTCAGGTGGGCCTGGTCATCGGCGCGGGGCTGGCGGGCGCCGCGTGCGCGACGGTGGTGGCCACGTTCGCTGCGGACCGGCTGGGGCGCCGGCGCTTCCTGCTCGCGCTCGTCGCCTTTGGCACGCTCGGCGCCGGCGTCTGCGCGCTCAGCTCCGCGTGGTGGCAGGAGACTGACGCCGCCCGAGGAGCAGAAGGCCTCACGGGAAGGGGTGCAAACCTCTCCCTAGGCCGAGCGTCCCCGCACGAGGTGCAGGAGGAGGCGCACCATGAGCGCGACGGCCACGAGCGCCCCCGCGAGCACCGTCTGCGAGCCGCCGACCGAATCCTCGCGGAAGAAGGCCATGAGATAGCCGCCCACGCCCGCGACGGCGCCCCCAATGGTGGCCACCGCGAACGTCCACGGGAGCGGGAGGTTGAGCAGCAGTGCGCCCACCGCCGGCAGCGTGGAGAAGGCGAAGACGGGCAGGGCGCCCAGCGCGTGGGCGGAGACGCCCACCATCAGTCCGATGGACACGAGCAGCACTCCATCGAGCACCCGCGTCGGCAGGCCCTGCACGTGCGCGCCCACCGGGTCGAACGCGGCGAAGGTGAGACCACGGAACCACCAGAGCTGCAGCACGAAGGTGAGCCCGCCCACGATGCCAAGCAGCCACAGGTCCATCGGGTGCACCATCACGGCCGTGCCGAAGAGGATGGACTGGATGTCGTGCGCCTCCTGCGAGATGCGGCTCCCCACCAGGACCGCCGCGCCGCCAGCCACCGCGTACGCAAAGCCGAGCACCGACTCGCGCGTGAGGCGGAGCCTCCCTGGGTCCACCATGAGGAGGACGGTCACGACGAGCGACAGGATTGCCGCACCGAGGACCGGCTCGAGGTGGGTGTCCAGGAGGATCTGCGCGAGGAACGTCAGCGCCACGCCGAGTGCGGAGGCCTGGGTGACCGCCGCGCTGACGAAGACCATCCGCTTCAGCACCACGTAGACGCTGAGAAAACCCAGCACGCTTCCCGCGATGAGCGCGCACAGCAGGGGGTCTCGAAAGATGGGCCAGCCCTCGACGAAGAGGGCCCACGTCGGGGCAGTGATCTCGGGACTCAAAGTGGGGGAACCCTCATCCGGGAAGTGACACGACGTCGCCGTAGCGGCGACGGAAGGCGGGGTGGGTGAAGACCTCGCGGCTGCCGCCCACCACGACCTCGCCACCTTCGCGGTCGAGGAAGAGGACGGAGTCCGAGAGCTGGGCAGGGATCGTCAGCTCGTGGCTCACCACCACCACGCCCATGCCTCGCTCGCGCGCGAGCCGGCCGAGCTGCTCGAGCGTGTACCGCTCGGCCACGGCGTCCATGGCCGCGGTCGGCTCATCGAGCAGCACGAGGTCCGCATCTGCGGCCAGCACGCGCGCGAGCAGCACCCGCTGGCGCTGACCCTCGGAGAGCTCGCGGTAGGGCAGGTGGGCCAGGTGCTCCGCCTCGGCCTTGGCCAGGGCAGCGTCACGTGCCTGCCGATCCGCTCTGGAGGCGAAGGGGGCCAGGAAGCTCCAGCCACGCACCCGCCCCCACTGCACGAGCTCGCGCGCGTGCACAGGGAGCATGGGGTCGATGCCGGACGTCTGGGGGATGTACGCGACCCTCAGGCCAGGTGGGCGCGACACGCGACCGGACACCGGTGGCAAGAGCCCCAGGAGCGTCTTGAACAGCGTGCTCTTCCCGCTGCCGTTGCGCCCCACGACCGTGAGGAAGCTCCCGCGCCGCACCTCGACCGAGACCGGAGGCAGGATGCCCTGCCCCCGGTAGCCCACCACCAGCCCCTCGCAGCGGAGGAGCGTCCTGTCTCCGCTTGCCTCACTCATGGGTGCGCACTGTGCGTGTGCTCGATGACGAGGGGCACCACCTGGACGCTGCTGGGACCGAACGTGAGCGTGTAGGTCCCCACCGTCTCCAGGTGCGCCTGGACGCGCTTCTTGATGTCGGTGCACGCGAGGCCGGTGAGCAAGGTCTCCTCGGGCGTCACGGGAGCGCCGCTCGGGTCCTTGATCTCCATCGCGACGTCGGCACCGAGGCCGAAGACGAACTCGCCCGCGTGGTCCACGGCGAAGCTCACCTTGCCCGCGCCCGACGTGAGCGAGATGTCGTAGCGGTGGTGGTCGTTGGAGACCGCGGCGCCGCTCGCATCGCCGGAGACCACGGCCGTGACGGCCACGTTCGGTCCTTCCGCGAGGTGCTCGCAGAGCTCGACGTCAATATCCTCCTCCGGCGTGCCCGTACCGCATCCGACGACGAGTGCTGCGACCGCGACGCTGCTGAACAACGTTGCCTTGAACGTCATGTTTCCTCCTTGGGTTTCTCTGCGCTTGAGTGCGGACTACGGAAAGCTGCGTTCGATGCTCGCATCGAGAGAGGCCCGCTCCGTCAGGGAGGTGCGGACCTCCGCGTAGGCATCCGTCCCTTGCGTCGAGCTGAGGACGATCGCGTCCGGCTGGACGGCGAGGGCGGCCCAGTCCACGCGGTCGAAGAGCGCGGGCCCCAGCTCGAGCGCCAGGGCGAGATGGATGACGGGCGCGGTCTCGCGGTCCACCGAGACGTCCACCTCCGCAGTCAGCACCGGAGCGACGCCACCCGCCGGCACCGTCAGGTCGAAGCTGAACGGCCGCGTCCCGGTGAAGCGCAGGCTCTCGCGCCCGTCCCGGACCGCGCCCTCGATGTGAAGCTGACTCACCGGCACGTGGATGCGCTCGACGTGGGCCGCCGAGAGGACGCAGTCGGGCGCGCAGGTGAGCGCGTTGTCACCAGCATCCGCGAGAAGGTTCATGGCCTCGGGACCGTGCAGGGCCACCACCGTGCGCGATTGCACGCCACCGCCGAGCTCTGCCGCAATGTCCTCGTACGACACGAGGCGACCGTCATCCGCGTGGCAGTGGCCGTTGTGGCAAAGGCCGTAGCCTGGAGGCGGGTGCGCGGGATCGAAGCCTCCCCCGCCCGAGACGCTCCGTTCCACGAGCTCCACCGTGCCGAGCGACAGCTCCGCGCGCGTCACGCGCACCTGGAAGTCGGATGCGAGCCTGTGGAAACCGTCCCCCGCGTCGCGCCCGGGCTCGGCCGCGTAGCGCACGGTCAACGACGGCTCGAGGGTGCCCATCGGCTCGCCCGGACCGAGGGCACAGCCGCTCGCGAGGACCATCAACCAGACGAGCCGCCTCACGGCGCACCCCCCGTCGCGTGGGCCTTCTCGAAGGCCTTCACGAAGTCCTCGATGTGCTGCAGATACGTCTGTCCCTCGCGGAAGCGCGTCCCACCCGGGAGAATCACGAGCCGCGCCGGCAGCCGCTCCGCGACGACCTTCGAGATGGTGTCCGGATAGAACTCCTCCTGGACCACGAAGCGCACCTTCCGGGCGCGGGCCTGCGAGAGCACCGCGGCTGCGTGCGAAGGACTCGGGGGGATGCCGGGCTTCGGCTCGAGGTAGCCCGCCAGCGGCGTACCGAGCCAGTCCGCGAGGTACGTGAGGCTCATGTGGTAGCCGAGGATGGGCTCGCCCTTGAGCCACGCGAGGCGCTTCTCGTACTGCTGGCGCGCCTGCTCCACCTTCGCCGTGAAGGCCGCGAGGTTCTTCGTGTAGAGCGCCGCGTTCTGGGGGTCCAGCTCCCTCAAGCGCTCGGCGATGCCCGCGGCGACGGGGACGGCGTTGCGCAGGTCGAAGAGGAAGTGCGGGTTTCCGCCCGGATGGACGTCCCCCATGCTCCGGTCCAACCGCTCCTGCGGGACGTCCTTCAGCTTCACGAGCCTCGCCACCTCGAAGTAGCCGCGACTGCCGCGCTGGATGGCGGCATTGCGCGAGCCGACGATCAGGTTGGGCAGCCAGCCCACCTCGAGCTCGAGACCGACTGCGAGGACCAGATTCGCGCGGCTGAGCTCCAGCGCCAGGCTCGGTCGCGCATCGACGAAGTGGGGGTCCTGTGTGGGAAGCGAGAGCGCGGTGACGGTCACCGCGGACCCACCGACCTCCCTGGCGATCGCAGCGAGGTCGGGAACCGTGGCCGCCACGCGCAGGTCCGCACGCGCAGGGAGGGAGAGGAGCAGAACGGGGAGGAGTGCAAAAAAGCGAATCATGAGCGGGACTCCAGTTCCGTCAGAAGGGGTGCGAGCCGTGGGCGCCCACGACGATCTCGCCAGCGAGGAAGACCGAATAGATGGGATTGGGCCTCCAGCCCGGAGCATCCACGGCCCCCTGGAGGCGGAAGCGGGAGAACTCGGTGGGCCAGAAGGTGAGGTTGGCGCTCACGCGCTGCCGCGCCTTGGTCCACTCCGGGTCGAGAGGATCCAGCACCACCGCGCCCCCCTCCAATCTGACGGCGGGGGTGCCGAGCTCGTAGCGGACCCCCGTGGCCCATTGCCTGGTGAAGCGCCACACCGCCTGGGCGTAGCCGCCGCCATCCAGCAGGAGGTCCTGCGCGATCTGACGGCGCCGGTAGAGACCCTCCACCTGCAGGGTGAGCGACTGCTCCTGGCCCGCGCCAGAGAGGGGACGCCACTTGAGGAAGAGGTCCGTCCCGTAGACGTCCGACCGCGTCCCGAAGCCGCTCGCGTTGGGTCCGGTCGCCGCGGAGAGGCCCCAGAGCAGGGCCACGTCGTCGGAGAGCTCGAAGAACTGCTTCACGGCGCCCGTGAGCTGGACGTCCAGCGGTCCGACGACACGCGCGGGGTCTGGACCGAAGAAGCTGCGCGCGGTCGCCTCACCCGTGGCGTCCGTGGCGGAGCCTACGAGCTCCACGGACCATGGGAGCGGGAGGAGCCAGGAGGCCTCCAGGCCCAGACCCCGGTTGCCCTCGCCGCCGAACACCCGGCCCACCATGAAGGGCTGGTCCACGAAGTCCCACGCGTGCGGGTGGGTGTTGTTGAGGCGCCCGAAGCGGGTCAGGAACTGGCCGCCGCGAAGCTGAAGCCCCCCGGGGATTCCCAGCGACGTTGCATAGGCCTCCTCGATCTCCACGCCGAACTGGCTGAACACGATGTTGCCGTCGAAGCGCAGAAACGGGTCCACCGCCGCGCCGAGGGACAGCTCGAGCTGCTGGAGCGTGAACCCGTTCTTCTGCGGGTCGTGCCCTCCGGTCTGGAGCGGCTGTTTGTCGCTGAAGACCGCGCCTGCGGCGTCCAGGACGAAGGAGATGTCCAGGCCCGAGATGGGCAGGGAGCTCAGGAGGCCGCCAGGGCCCTGAGGAGGGTTGGCAGGGGCAGGGGGCTCAGCGGATCCGTCTTCAGGCGCCTTGCCGAAGGCTTCGTTCAGGGCCTTCTGGTCTTCTTCGGAAAGGGAAGGAGCGGGGTCCGCAGCCCCCTCACTCTGTCCCTCTCCCGGGGGGAGAGGGGACGTTGGAGGGGAGGTTGGGGCCGCGGGTTTCTCTCGCGCTGGGGCTTCTTGCGCCCACGCGACCGCACAGACGAGCTGCGAAAGGATGAGTCCAAGCCGGAGACTCCGGCCACGAGGATTTGCCACGGTGGTGCTCCCAGGATGGCGAGGCCCGGAAGCTCCGGGTCCCTCGCGCGTGCACACCTGCTCGAAGCTGACGGACTACGTCAGCGACGCGGGAGGTGACGCCTTGGGAGCAACGTCGAGCACGCGCAGCGGGTAGAACGCGAGGAGTGCGTCCCAGGGCTGCAGAGCGTGGTGCGTGACGGAGGGTTGGAGTGCTGCGCCACCACCGGGGGCGAGCACTTCGGGAGAGGTCGCCGCGGCGACCGCGCACTCCTCGTGGCCCCCGGAGTGTGCCGGGATCGAGGAGGGCGCCTCATCGCTGCTCAGGGTGCCGACTGCCTGCGAGCCGCCAGCCGGGGACTCGCCAGGCTGGAGCCCCTCCTCGAAGGCGTTGTGCGTGACGCAGTAGCTGTGCGTGTGCGCCCGCGAGTGCAGCACGAGGGCGAGGGGCTGGGCGCACCACAGCGCCAGGAGCGCGGTGCTCGCCACCTTCGCCAGGGCTGTGAACTGGAAGTTCCGCACCCGTCAGGACCCTCGTCCAGGAAAGTGACGGACTACCGGTTCCCTTCATTCGAAGTCAAGCAGCCGACGGCGAGCGGGGCCCCCCACGTCAGGGGCGGCCACCAGGCGAGCGCGATGGAACTCCCCCTGGTAGGCGTTCTGCGGGAGGACCAACAACGCCGGGATCCAAGCCCGCCCTTCGGATACGTTAGACGCCGCCATGCCGATGCAACTCTCTGTCGACTTCGACTTCTGCGCCGCCCACCGGCTGCCCTACTACGACGGCCCCTGCAAGCGGATGCACGGCCACAACTACAAGCTCCAGGTCGTCATCGAGGGCAAGCCCGACCCGCGCGACGGGATGATCTTCGACTTCGACCAGATGCGCACCCGCGTCTGGGAGCACGCGCTGTCGAAGTGCGACCACCAGACCCTCAACGACTTCATGGACAACCCCACCGCCGAGCACGTCATCGTGTGGATGTGGGAGCAGCTGCAGCCCCACATCCCCGGCCTCAAGGAGCTGCGCCTGTGGGAGACCCCGCAATACTGCGTGACCTACAGCCCGTGAGCCGCCAGAAGCGCGAGCAGCCAGGTCAGGAGGGCGCGCCGGACGTCGAGGCCATGGCGCGCGCCGTGCGCGACTTCCTCGACGCCGCAGGGCTGCCTCGCAGCGACGCGAACCTCGCGCAGACGCCCGAGCGCGTGGCGGAGGCCTGGGCCGGCGAGTTCCTGGACGGCTACCGCACGACGCCCGCGGCGGCGCTCGGGGAGACCTTCCCAGCGCCCGCGGGCAGCAGCGGCGAGCTGGTGGTGGTGACGGACCTGCGCTTCCACTCCATGTGTCCGCACCACCTCCTGCCCTACGCGGGGCGGGCACACGTCGCGTACGTCCCGGGCGAGCACGTCGTGGGGTTCGGACGTCTGTCGGCGCTCGTGGATTGCTTCGCCCACCGCCTCATCCTCCAGGAGGATCTCGCACGCGAGGTGGCGCGGGCCCTCGCGCAGGTGCTGAACAGCCCGGCCACCGCCTGCATCCTCGAGGCGGAGCAGGCCTGTCTGCGCCTCCGGGGTGACGAGCAATCGGACGCGGTCACGCACGCGGAGGCCTACGAGGGGACGCTCCGCGAGGATGGAGCCCTGCGGCGCGAGCTGTGGGCTCGCCTGGGGGCACGTCGCCGATGAGCGCACCGCTCCTCGAGGGGAGGGTGGCGCTCGTCACGGGCGCGAGCAGGGGCATCGGGCGCGCGGTTGCCGTCGCGCTCGCCGAAGCGGGAGCGGACCTCGTCCTCACGAGCACTCGCGACGGTGGCACCGACGAAGTGCGCGTTGAGGTGGAGCGGAGCGGGCGCCAGGCGCTCGGGGTGGCCGCGGACGTCGGGAGGCCCGGGGACGTGGACCGGCTCGTGAGCGCCGCGCTGTCACGCTTCGGCCGCGTGGACGTGCTGGTCAACAACGCCGGTGTGGTGGTGCGCCGTCCGCTCGCGGAGATGCGCGATGCGGACTTCACCGACGTGGTGGCCACGAACCTCACCGGTCCCTTCCTCCTCGCGCGCCGCCTGGTGCCGGGCATGGTGCAGCGGCGCTGGGGCCGCGTGGTCAACGTGGGCTCCATCAGCGGGACCCTCGGGACACCGGGACTGAGTGGCTACTGCGCGTCCAAGTGGGGACTCAACGGCCTGACGAAGTCGCTCGCCGAGGAGCTGAAGGGCACCGGCGTGACGGTCACCGCCGTCCTGCCCGGCAGCGTGGACACCGACATGCTGAAGGGGAGCGGCTATGCGCCGGCCATGACTCCCGACGAGGTCGCGCGCGTCGTGCGCTTCCTCTGCGCCGAGGCGCCCGAAGCCATGACCGGGTCGCTCGTGGAGATGTTCGGATGAGCGGACGGCCCGCACGGCCCAGCCCACAGGTGATGGAGTCACTCGCCCGCGAGCTGCGCGCGACACTCGGCGAAGAGGCCGTGCGAGGTGACGCGGCGACGCTCGATGCCTACGGGCGCGACGAGTCCGACGCGGGCGTCTTCCCTCCCCACCTGGTCGTCTTCCCGGGTAGCACCTCGGACGTCTCCGCCATCTTCCGCCTCTGCCAGGCACACGGTGTGCCCTTCACACCCTGCGGGGCCCGCAGCGGAAAGAGCGGCGGCAGCCTCCCCGTGCTCGGCGGGGTGGCGGTGAGCCTCGAGCGGATGAACCGCCTCCTCTCCATCTCCACCGAGGACCTGGTCGCGGTGGCGCAGCCCGGGCTCGTCACCGGCGAGCTGATGAAGGCGGTGGAGTCCCGCGGACTCTTCTACCCGCCGGACCCGGCCTCGCTGGACATGTGCACGCTCGGGGGCAACGTGGCGGAGAACGCCGGGGGCCCTCGCGCACTGAAGTACGGCGTCACGCGAGACTACGTGCTCGGCCTGGAGTGGGTGCTCCCCTCCGGCGAGGTGCTCCGGGTGGGACGGCGCACCATCAAGGGCGTGGCCGGCTACGACCTCGTCGGCCTGTTCGTGGGCTCGGAGGGAACGCTGGGCGTGGCCACGGAGATCACCCTCCAGCTGCTGCCACTCCCCCGCGTGGTGCGGACGGCGCTCCTCTCCTTTCCCTCGGTGCTCCACGCGGCACGGGCCGTCAGCGCGGTCCTCGCCGCGGGCATCCTCCCGCGCACGCTCGAGCTCCTGGACGACGTGGCCATCCGCGCGGTGGACGGACGTTCGTTCCACTTCCCGCCCGGCGCGGGCGCCTGTGTCATCGCCGAGGTGGACGGGAACGTGGAGGAGGGCGTCACCGCCGAGCTCACCTCCCTGGGCGAGGTGTGCCTGCACGAAGGAGCGCTCGAGGTCCTGGTTGCCCAGAGTGAGACCCAGCGCGAGGGCCTCTGGGCCGCCCGGCGCGGCGTCTCGCCCGGACTGCGTGCGCTCAAGCGGCACAAGGTGTCCGACGACATCGTCGTGCCCCGCTCACGGATGGCGGAGGTCATTGGCCGTCTGAAGGCCATCGGCACGGAGCTGGGGCTCACCGTCGCCACCTACGGCCACGCCGGGGACGGAAACCTCCACGCCAACGTCCTCTACGACAGTCCAGACGACTGGCCCCGCGTCGAGGAGGCGCTCTCGCGCATGCTCCGACTCACGGTGGAGGTGGGGGGCACCATCACCGGTGAGCACGGCGTGGGACTCTCGAAGAAGAGGTTCCTGCCTCTGGAGCAGCCTGCTCCGCTGCTCTCCTTGCAACGCCAGCTCAAGGCGCTGTTCGATCCGTCCGGCCTCCTCAACCCCGCGAAAATTTTCGACGACGCGGGCTGTTGAAAGACATGCACGAGTGGTGCGTGCGCCCGTCGCGACGGCGCGTCCGCTGGGCTCGATGGGAGCCCTCCGAACCTGCGCACGTCGGCTTGTAGGGCGTGTAAGCGAGGCGAATGTGAACTTCTGTTGCGTTCAGAAACGCTTTCGCGACTCGGGCGTCTAGAGATCGGACGTCATGGAGCGCCTGCTCCGCGCGTCCGTGAATGGTGGAACGAAAGGACACTTCCGATGGCGAGTTCAGCGAAGCACGAGATGGAGGGCCTTTCGTACTACCTGCGTCGCCTCGGCGGTCACACGCAGCTGACGCGGGAGCAGGAGTACGATCTCTCCCGCCGGGCCCGCAAGGGTGACGAGGGGGCGCGGCAGACGCTCGCGCGCAGCAACCTGGCATTCGTGGTGGCGGTGGCGAAGAAGTTCGCGAACCGCGGGGCACGCCTGGATGACCTCATCCAGGAGGGCAACGTGGGGCTCATGAAGGCCATCGAGCACTTCGACCCCAAGAAGAATGTCCGCTTCGCGACCTATGCGGTGTGGTGGATCCGCGCGTACATCACCCGCTACCTCAAGGACAACCGGAGCCAGGTGCGCGGCGGCGAGTCCGAGCGCATCAGCATGACGGACTTCTCGCTCGACGCGGCCATCGACGACGAGGGCGAGACGACCTTCCTGGACCGGCTCGAGGACGGCGACCCCGATCCCTCCGACACGCTCCTCTCCCGTGAGCAGGACGAGGACGTGAAGGCGGCGCTGCTCAAGGTGCGCAAGCGCATCGGCGACCTGGGCTGGGACATCCTCCAGGAGCGGCTGACGCAGGACAAGCCGCGCACGCTCGAGGAGCTCGGTCAGCGCTGGGGCGTGTCGCGCGAGCGTGTCCGCCAGGTGGAGCTGAAGACCAAGTCCTTCCTCGCGCGCTACCTGGCCGCGTTCAACCAGGACGCGGAGGAGGAAGGCGAGGACGAGGGCGTCGCGGACGCGGCCTGAACCCGCGAGGCGCTCCGCAGCAAACGAGGCTCCGTGCCCGACGGCACGGGGCCTCTGCTGTTTTCCGGCCCGTGACGTGATGGGTGCTTCACGCAAGCCGGACGTTCGATTGAGGGTCCAAGCAAGCGCGTGCTAAGCGCCCTCGCATGTCCCGAGCACCCGT
>JAKEEX010000437.1 GCA_022616315.1 Myxococcaceae bacterium | reverse complement strand
CGTCGCCGTCGCCGTCGCCGTCGCCGTCGCCGTCGCCGTCGCCGTCCACGTCAACGACCACGTCAACGTCAACGTCAACGTCAACGACCGCGTTGTACGGTGTCGCGGAAACACTCGGTGGATTTCGTCGCCTCCGCAACACGCGCCTGACGCCGCGGGCCCGGGAACCCGCTCCCGCGCGCACTGTCTGTCCACGCGAGGGCAGGGTGACCGGCGTCTCCTCATCTGCGCCGGTCCAGTGTCGCGCGGGTGCGCACGACGCCGGAGGTCGCCGGTGGCAGGGAGCGGAGTGCTGGAGGTCGGCCCAGGGGAGCTGGACACGGCGGAGCGCGAGACCGCGTCCCCGGAACACCACTTCATCACGCGCCTGCGCCGGCGTGATCCGGACGCCTTCGAGCAGCTGGTCCGCCAGCACCAGGACCGCCTCTTCGACTTCTGCACCCGCATGCTCGGGGACCGCCTGGAGGCCGAGGACCTGGTGCAGGAGATCTTCGTCACCGTCCACCAGAACCTCGGCCGCTTCCGCGAGGACGCGCGCCTGTCCACCTGGCTCTTCCGCATCACGCGCAACCACTGCATCAACCGACTGAAGTACCTGCGCCGGCGCGGGCGCGGTCGCACCGAGGACGTCTCCGACGTGAGCGAGGCGGAGCTCTGCCAGGCCGCCGGTGCTCCCGAGGCTCCGGACGAGGCACTCGGCGCGGCGCACGCGCGGGCACAGGTCCAGTCCGCACTCCAGCACCTCGCACCCGAGCAGCGGGTCCTGGTGGCACTGCGCGACATCGAGGGCCTCTCCTATGAAGAGATCGTGGACATCACCGGCGTGCAGCTCGGCACCGTGAAGAGCCGCCTGCACCGCGCCCGGGAGCGCCTCGCCACGCTCCTGGGCAGCCCTGACGACGGACGTGCTTGAACGCGGAGGACGACGCCGTGCCCACCCAGCTCAGCCACCAGACCGCACGCGCACTCTTCGTGGACCTGGCCGACCAGACGCTCGGCGCCGAGGAGCGGCGTCGCGTGGAAGCCCACCTCGAGCACTGCGCCGACTGCGCCACCGGCTGGCAGCGCTACGCCGCCACCGTGCGAACGCTGCGCAAGGTGGAGCGCGAGAAGGCACCACCAACGCTCGCAACGGGAGTCATGCGCCGCATCCGCCGCTCCCGCCCCCGTGGCCTGCGCGCTCCTCACCACGTGCTCGTGTCCTACAGCGTCCCCATCGAGGCCGCCGTCCCCCTGCTGCTCGGGCTCGCTGCTGCGGCCTTCCTCGTCCTCGCCGCGCTCTGATTGCGCGTTGCCTTTGAGGCTGCGCTCCATTAGCGTCCGCGCCCCTTCATCGCGAGTGGCGAGGCAAGAAGTATGCCGGACGAGCAGGTCAGCAAGGAGCAGGAGATCTACGCCCAGCGCCTGGAGAAGGCGCAGAAGTGGCGTGATGCCGGCTTCAATCCGTACGGCAACGGCTACACCCCCAGGCACCTCGCTGGCGAGATTGGCACGCGCCACGAGGGCCAGAGCGCCGAGGAGCTCGAGAAGGCCGGACCGCCCACGTACGACGTGGCCGGACGCATCATCCTCCTGCGCAGCTTCGGGAAGATGGCCTTCCTCAAGCTGCGCGACCGCACCGGCGAGCTGCAGGTCCAGCTGAAGAAGGACGTGCTCGGCGAGGGCTACGAGCTCCTCAAGCACCTGGACGCCGGAGACTTCGTGGCGGCCGAGGGCCCGCTCATCCGCACCAAGACGGGGGAGCTCACCATCGTCGCGCAGCGCTTCACGCCGCTCACCAAGTCCCTGCTCCCGCTCCCGGAGAAGTGGCACGGGTTGACCGACGTGGAGGTGCGCTACCGCCAGCGCTACCTGGACCTCGTCGCCAATCCCGAGGTGAAGGACGTCTTCCTCAAGCGCAACCGGCTCGTGCGCTACATCCGCGAGTTCCTGGACGCGCGCGGCTTCATCGAGGTGGAGACGCCCATGATGCACCCGCTCGTGTCGGGAGCGGCGGCGCGGCCCTTCGTGACGCACCACAACGCGCTCGACATCGACCTCTTCATGCGCATCGCGCCCGAGCTCTACCTCAAGCGGCTCGTGGTGGGCGGCCTCGAGCGCGTCTACGAGATCAACCGCAACTTCCGCAACGAGGGCATCAGCACCCGGCACAACCCCGAGTTCACGATGCTCGAGTTCTACCAGGCGTACGCCACCTACGAGGACCTGATGGACCTCACGGAGGAGATGATCTCCGGGGCAGCGCGCGCGGTGACGGGGGACACGAAGGTCGTCTACCAGGGACAGGAGCTGGACTTCTCGAAGGGGTGGAAGCGCGTCTCCATGGCGGACGCCATTCGGGAGAAGGTGCCCTCCCTCGCCCCGGAGGACTTCCAGGACGCGGAGAAGCTGCGCGCCGTCGCCCTGGAGAAGATGCACGTGCAGGCCGAGCGCACGGCCGCGATGACCATGAATGCCGGCGAGCTCATGGGGGTGCTCTTCGAGCAGCACGCCGAGGGCACGCTCGTGCAGCCCACGTTCATCACGCACTTCCCCACGGCCGTGAGCCCGCTCGCCCGCCGGAACGACGAGCACCCGGAAATCACGGACCGCTTCGAGCTGTTCGTCGCGGGCCGCGAGATCGCCAACGCCTTCAGCGAGCTGAACGACCCGCTGGACCAGAAGGGTCGGTTCCTCGCCCAGCTGGAGGCAAAGCAGCGCGGCCAGGCGGAGACCATGGACTACGACGAGGACTACATCCGCGCCCTCGAGCACGGCCTGCCGCCGACGGCGGGGGAGGGCATTGGCATCGACCGTCTGGCCATGCTCTTCACGGATGCTCCCTCCATCCGCGACGTCATCCTCTTCCCCCTCCTCAAGCCGCTCCCCCGGTAGGACCAAGACGGTGCGCTCGGCCGAGAGACAGACGGACTACCGCCTCGGGCCCCTCTGGGTCGGCGGCACGCTCGCCGGCGTGGGTGCCCTCCTCCTCGGGTGGGCGCTCACGGTATTGGGCGCGTGGGGTCCCGCCTCCGTGGGGCTCGCGCTCTCCGCCTTCGGCTTCGGACCGCTGCTCCAGGCCCTGCAGGGGCTCGGACTGCTGCCGCTCGTGCGCGCCATGGGCGAGACCACGGCGGCCTCCCCCGGCGCGCTCCTGTGGGCCGGAGCGGGGCTCTGGCTCCTGGGCTGGGGAGTCGTCGCCGCGGGCATCCGTCACCGTCCCCGCGAGGAGGCGCCGAGCCCCGCGCAGGGTGCGCCGCTCCATGGCCGTCTCCAGGCCGAGCGGGACTTCTCCTGGGCCACACTGCTCACCTACGGCGGGGGCATCCTCGCTGCCGAGCTCACCGTGGTGCTCCTCCAGACGGCCCTCTCCGCGGGGGTCCGTCTCACCGAGGCGGCGGAGCGGAGCGGTCCGTTCAGCCTGCCTCCCGCGGGTGCGTTCCTGGTCGCGCTGCTGGCCGGCATGGGCGTGGCGTTCCTCGCCGGCGCCCTCGGGGCCGCGCGCGCACGCCGCCTGGCGGCACCGGAGGCCACACTCGGCATCCTCTACCTCGGCCTGCCGCTGCCCATCTTCTTCACGCTGCTGCACGCCATTCCGTCGCTGTCCATCACGTTCGGGCCACGCCTGCGCGAGGTGACGTACGTGGCGGGGCTGCTCGGGAGGCCCGAGCTCGGCTACTGGCTCGTCTTCACAGGGCTCGTCCTCACGCTCGTCCTCGGAATCACCGTCGGCTTCGTGCTCGCGGGGAGCGGACGGGTGGACGCGCGCATGGGCTACGAGCTCTTCGTGGCCCGGCGGCACCTGGAGGTGTTCCGGCCGCGCTTCCTGCTCAAGCTGCTCGGGGTGCTGCTGCTCGGCATCCTCCCGCCCATCGTCCTCTTCGCGGTGGTGCGCGCCGCCCAGGCCGCGGTGGAGCGCACGCGCATCCGGATGCTGGGCCTCCAGGATCCACTGAAGGCCGCCGAGGCCCTCCACCGCCTCAAGGCGAAGGAGCAGTCCCCCACGCAGACGATGACGACGCTGAGCGTCGGCGGCGTGGGCGTGGGCGTGATGGCGCTCATCATCGTCATGTCGGTGATGAGCGGCTTCGAGGGAGACCTGCAGGACAAGATCCTCGGCATCAACGCGCACGCGGTCGTCTACTCGTACGAGGGCGAGATCGAGCCCTACGAGGGCGTGCTCGGGGACATCCGGAAGGTGCCCGGCGTCGCGGCCGCCACCCCGTTCATCATGAACGAGGTGATGGTCGCCTCGGAGGGCAACGTCTCCGGCGCCATCATCAAGGGCGTGGACCCCGCGACGGTGACGACGGTGACGAGCCTGGACCGCGACATCGTCCCGCGCGACGCCATCCAGCACCTCGCCCATCCGGAGGAGATCCTCCATCGCGGTGACGCCCTCGGCGGCGCGGTCGCAGGCCCCGAGGCGGCAGGGGAGGGACACGGGCTCCCCGAGTCGCTCCAGGATGACCCCATCATCGAGCTGCCGCGGGGCGAGGCACCCGGGGCCGCTGCACCGCTCCCCGGAATCCTCCTGGGCAGCGAGCTGGCCCACTCGCTCAAGGTGGTGGTGGGGGACCGGGTCAGCGTGGTCAGCCCGCTCGCGGGAGGCCTCGGTCCGCAGGGGCCCATCCCGCGCAGCGCCGCGTTCCGCGTGGCCGGTGTCTTCCACACCGGGATGTACGAGTACGACTCGAAGTTCGTCTACATCCTGCTCCAGGAGGCGCAGCGCTTCTTCAACGTCAAGGGCGCGCTCGGCGTGGAGCTGAAGGTGGACGACGTGGACGACGCCCGCCGCATCAGCCGCCGCGTGCTCACCGCGCTGGAGGGCTACCCCTACCGGGTGAAGGACTGGGGGGAGATGAACCAGAACCTCTTCGCGGCCCTGCGGCTGGAGAAGCTGGTCATGGCCATCATCCTGTCCATCATCAGCATCGTGGCGGCCGGCCTCATCGTGGCCACGGTCACCATGCTGGTGCTCGAGAAGCGCAAGGAGATCTCCGTCCTCAAGGCGCTCGGCGTCCCGGACGGGGGCATCCTGAAGATCTTCCTCGCCGAGGGCCTCCAGATTGGCGTGGCCGGCGGGGCGCTGGGCCTGGGAGCAGGCCTGGCCTGGTGCTGGTTCATCGCCAAGGTGGGAATCAAGCTCGACCCAGAGGTGTACTACATCCCCTCACTCCCGGTCCGGATCGAGTGGGGACAGACCGCGCTTGCGGTGGTCATCGCGGTGCTCGTCTCCTTTTTCGCCAGCATCTACCCGGCCCTGAAGGCCAGCCGGGTGGAGCCGGTGGAAGGACTCAAGGCGGAGTGACATGGCGTTCGTCGAGCTGCGCAACGTCTTCAAGAGCTACTTCCTGCACGGCAAGCGCATCGACGTGCTGAGGGACGTGTCCCTCGACGTCGAGGAGGGCGAGCTCGTCTCCCTGGTGGGCGCCAGCGGCGCCGGCAAGAGCACCTTCCTGCACGTGGTGGGCACGCTCGACGCCCCGGCCGCCGGCCACATGACCTTCCGCGGACGCTCCGTCTTCGACATGAACGACGCGGAGCTCGCCGAGTTCCGCAACCGCACCATCGGCTTCGTCTTCCAGAGCCACTTCCTCCTGCCGGAGTTCACCGCGCTGGAGAACGTGGCCATGCCCGCGCTGGTGCGCCGCGAGGACCGCGCGCAGGCCTTCCGCGACGCACGCGCGCTCCTGGAGCGCATGGGGCTCGCCCACCGGGCGGACCACCGTCCGGGCGAGCTCTCCGGCGGAGAGTCCCAGCGCGTGGCCCTGGCCCGCGCGCTCGTCCTCCGTCCGGCCCTCCTCCTGGCGGACGAGCCCACGGGAAACCTGGACCCCGCCACGGGCGAGGGCATCCACCAGCTCCTCCGGGAGGTCAACCGGGAGCTGGGGGTCACCGCCATCGTCGTCACCCACAACGAGTCGCTCGCCCGCTCCATGCCCCGGCGACTACGGCTCGAAGCCGGACACGTCTTTCCGGCTTGAGGCTGCGGATGCGCTTCTCCTACATTGCCCCGCCCATTTCCGTTCAACGCTGGACTGTGAGGTCTGCCGTTATTCCCCGCCTGCCGTTTCTGTTCCTGGTGCTCTCCGCTGTGGCGGCGCTGCCGGCGTCTGCCCAGGAGCGGGGAGCCACCGCTGCCTCTACTCCCGCCACCCCCACGACGGCCGAGAACGCCGCTCCGGACGACGAGGCGCTCGCGGGCGAGGACCTGCCCGCGAACGCCGTCGTGAAGGACGTCCGCGTGGAGGGCAACCGCCGCGTGGAGGCGGAGGCCATCAAGAGGGCGCTCGTCACGAAGGTGGGCCAGCCGTTCGCGCGCAATCGCACCGCCGAGGACCTTCGCGCCCTCTACGCGCTCAAGTACTTCAAGGACGTCCGCCTGCTCGTGCAGCGCCTCCCCGACGGCGTGGCCTACGTCGTCCGGGTGAAGGAGCGCCCGGTGGTGCGCGACGTGAAGCTCGCCGGCAACGAGGAGGTCTCCGCGGAGGACTTCAAGGAGATCATCGACATCAAGGCGTTCTCCATCCTGGACATGGACGCCGTGCGGAAGGTGTCCAAGAAGATCCAGGAGAAGTACGTCGAGAAGGGCTACTTCCTCGCCGAGGTCTCCCCGCGCGTGGAAGACCGGGCCGGCTCCAACGGGGCCGCGGTCAACATCTTCTTCGACGTCCGTGAGAACGCCAAGATCCTGGTGAAGCAGATCCGCTTCCTCGGCGTGAAGAAGGTGCCCGAGGCGGTCCTGCGCGAGCAGATGGTCACCAAGGAGGGTGGCCTGCTCAGCTTCCTCACCAACGAGGGCATCTACAGGGACGAGTTCCTCCAGCACGACCTGGCCATCGTCCAGACCGCCTACTACGACCGCGGCTTCGTGAACGTGAAGGTGGAGAAGCCTCACGTCTCCATGTCCCCGGACAAGCGGTCCATCTACATCACCATCCCGGTGGTGGAGGGCGAGCAGTACAAGATCGGCAAGCTGGACGTGACGGGGGACCTGGAGCTCCCGAAGGAGCAGCTCCTGCGCCGGCTGGGCAGCCGCGAGGGGATGATGTTCAACCGCAGCCTCCTGTCCGCGGACATGCAGACGCTGACGGACACCTACGCGGACCGCGGCTATGCGTACGCCAACGTCACCCCGGAGACCGCGGTGGACGCCGAGAAGCGCACCGTGGACCTCACGTTCGCGGTGGAGAAGGGCAAGCCCGTCACCATCGAGCGCATCGAAGTGGTGGGCAACAGCAAGACGCGGGACAAGGTCATCCGCCGCGAGCTCCGCGTCTTCGAGGGCGAGCTCTTCAGCGGCACGGGCATGCGCCGCAGCAAGGAGCGCGTCAACGCGCTCGGCTTCTTCGAGACCGTGGAGGTCACCCAGAAGAAGGGCAGCAGCGACGACAAGGTCGTGCTCCAGGTGGAGGTGAAGGAGAAGGCCACGGGCACCTTCCAGGTGGGCCTCGGCTTCTCCAACGTGGAGAGCTTCATCCTGACCGCCCAGGTGCAGCAGCAGAACTTCCTGGGATGGGGCCAGGCGGTGTCCCTCAACGTCCAGGCGTCCGGCCTGCGGCAGATGTACCAGCTGTCGTTCTTCGACCCGTACTTCCTGGACACGGACCTGCTCTTCAGCGCGGACGCGTTCAAGGTGGACGCGGACTACGGCGGGTTCCTGCGCAGGTCCACCGGCGGAAACGTCACCTTCGGCCGCTACCTGACGCCGGACTTCGACCTCACCGCCAACCTCACGCTCACCTACGAGTACGTGGACAACGAGGTGGGCTCGGGCCTGGACCAGGTTCCGCTCGCGGGGCGCTTCCGCAGCGGCGACACGCGCTCGGCCCGCCTCTCCCTCACCTGGGACCGGCGCGACAACCGGCTCTTCCCCTCCAAGGGCTTCATGCTGTCCGGCTCGGCGGAGATTGCGCCGGGCTGGCTCGTGGGGAGCGACTTCCGCTTCGCACGCTTCGCCGGCTTCGCGCGCTTCTACCAACCGCTCCCGCTCGGGGCGACGTTCAAGACCAACATCAACGTCGGCTACATGGGCCAGCTGGAGCGCAATTCGCCGCTGCCCATCAGCGAGATGTACTACCTGGGCGGCATCAGCTCCGTGCGCGGCTACATGCTTCGCAGCATCAGCCCCACGTTGCGCGTCCCGAATCAGCTGACGCCCGACTCGACCATCTACAGGGACTACCCCATCGGCGGGAACAAGCAGTTCAGCATCAACACCGAGCTCGAGGTGATGCTGCTGGAGAAGATGGGCGTTCGCGGTCTCATCTTCTACGACGCGGGTAACGCGTGGGGGACGAACGAGGCCTTCTTCCAGGACAAGCAGGACAAGCTCCCGCTCGGCCTGTTCCACTCGGTGGGCTTCGGAGTGCGCTGGTTCAGCCCCATCGGGCCCCTGCGCTTCGAGTGGGGCATTCCCCTCAACAGGCGCCCGGGAATCGACCAGCCCATCCTGTTCGAGTTCTCCATCGGGAACTTCTTCTAGGCCGTGCCTGGCCGGCCGCTTCCCCTGCGGGGACCGAGCGCCGCGCCGAGGACCGGGAGTAGGGGAGCGGGGCCTTCCGTTCCTTGACGCACGCACACTGCGTCTCTAGTGTGCGCCGCGCCGCGGAGGGGATGTCCCACACCTCCGCCCGTGAAATTCCGGCCCGGTCGTCGCGTCTAACAGCGCAATCAACCTGGGTCGCCACCGTCGACCGTGCCTGAGGAGTCCTGACGCATGTCGCTTCGCCGTTCGCTCGCCGCTCTCGCCGCCGTCTCCGTGCTGTCCACCTCCGCGGTTGCCCTGGCCGCCGACTTCAAGATGGGCGTCGTGGACGTCGAGGCCGTCATGGCCCAGACCGAGGACGGCAAGGCCGCCCGCGCCCGCATGCAGAAGTGGCTGGAGACCCAGCAGAAGACCATGGAGAAGGAGCAGCAGGCCTTCCTGAAGGAGAAGGAGACGCTCGAGAAGCAGGCCTCCGCCATGAGCCCGGAGACGCTGACCCAGAAGCAGGGTGAGCTCCAGAAGAAGTACGTGGACCTCGCGCAGAAGGCGCAGAAGCTCCAGGGCGAGGCCCAGGCCAAGGAGATGGAGGAGATCAAGCCCATCCTGACCCGCATCGACCAGGTCGTGCAGCAGGTCGCGAAGAAGGATGGCCTCTCCGTGGTGCTCGAGAAGCGCAACTCCGGCATCGCCTACCTGGCCCAGGGCCTCGACTACACGGAGGAGGTCATCCGCCAGTACAACGCCCTTCCGAAGATGTCGGCCCCCGCCGCGAAGAAGGACGAGAAGAAGAAGTAGTCTGGCCTCTTCGAGGCCTCTGACGCGCGGCCGTCCTCGCGGCCCCGCACCTCGAAACCGGGCTGGGGCTCCTCGAGGGGCCTCCGCCCGGTCTGCCTTTTGACGGACCCTGCCTCACGTGAGCCTCCCGCCTTCGAGCCCCCGCACCGTGGCCGAGCTCGCCGCCCACGTGGGCGGCGAGGTGCTCGGCGACGGCGCACGCCCCATCCACGGCGTCCGCACGCTTGAGGAGGCGGGGCCTGAGCAGCTGTCGTTCTACGGCAATCCGCGCTACCGCCGCGCATTCGAGGCCAGCCGTGCCGGCGCGGTGCTCGTCCCACCCGGGACTCCTCCGCGCGAGGGAACGAGCCTCGTGGTGGTGCCGTTGCCGCACCTGGCCTTCGCGCGCCTCTCGCAGCTCTTCCACCCGGCACCGCGGCACACCCCGGGTGTCAGCCCGCGTGCTCACGTGCACCCCGGGGCCCTGGTCCACCCCGGTGCCACCGTGATGTCCGGTGCCACGGTGGAGCGGGGCGCGCGCGTGGGCAACCGCAGCGTCCTCCACCCCGGCGTCTACCTGGGCGAAGAGGCCGCGGTGGGCGAGGACTGCGTGCTCTACCCCAACGTCACCGTGCGCGAGCACTGCACGCTGGGGGACCGCGTCATCCTCCACAGCGGCTGTGTCGTGGGTGCGGACGGGTTCGGCTTCGCGTTCGACCCGGAGGGCCCCGCGCACGTCAAGGTGCCGCAGGCCGGCACGGTGCGTATCGAGGACGACGTGGAGATCGGCGCCTGCTCGTGCGTGGACCGCGCCACGGTGGGCGAGACGGTGGTGGGGCGCGGGACGAAGATCGACAACCTGGTGCAGGTGGCCCACAACGTGCGCGTGGGGCCGCTGAGCATCGTGTGCGCGCAGGCCGGAATTTCCGGCTCGGCGGAGATTGGCACCGGCGTGGTGCTGGCGGGGCAGGTGGGCGTGGTAGGCCACATCCGCGTGGGAGACCTCGCGAAGGTGGGGGCCCAGTCGGGGGTGGCGCACGACGTGGAGGACGGCGCCGTCGTGTCGGGCAGCCCCGCGGTTGCTCACAAGGAGTGGCTCAGGAACTCTGCGGCCCTCGGCGGCCTGGCCGACCTGGTGCGCGAGGTCCGCGCCCTGCGCCGCAGGGTGGAGATGCTGGAGAAGGAGGGGACACCGTGAGTGAAGTGCTGGACATCGGGGCCATTCAGAACCTCTTGCCCCACCGCTATCCGTTCCTGCTGGTGGACCGGGTGACGGAGATCATCAAGGGCCAGAAGATCACGGCCTACAAGAACGTGACCGTGAACGAGCCCTTCTTCAACGGCCACTTCCCGGGTCACCCCGTGATGCCGGGCGTGCTCATCCTCGAGGCGCTCGCGCAGGCCTCCGGCATCCTCGCCTACAAGAGCGAGGGGATGAACCCGGCGGAGACGGTGACGTACCTGATGTCCATCGACGGGGCGAAGTTCCGCCGGCCCGTCGTCCCGGGCGACCGGCTCACCCTCGAGGTGGAGGTCCTCCGCCACAAGGGTGACGTCTGGAAGACGAAGGGGACGGCGAGCGTGGATGGCCAGAAGGTGGCCGAGGGCGAGTTCCTCGCGACCGTCGTGGCGAAGCACGCTTAAGGCAACCCGAGGAAGGCGCGCACCGCCATGTCACGCATTCACCCGACCGCCATCATCGCGCCCGGCGCAGACCTCCACCCGACCGTGGAGGTGGGGCCGTACTCCGTCATCGGGGCGCGGGTGCGCATCGGCGAGGGCACCGTCGTCGGTCCGCACGTGGTCATCGAGGGCAGGACCACCATCGGAGCCGGGAATCGCATCTTTCAGTTCGCCTCGGTGGGTGCCGCGCCGCAGGACCTCAAGTACGCCGGCGAGGACACGGAGCTCGTCATCGGTGACGGGAACCAGGTCCGCGAGTTCTCGACGCTCCACCTCGGCACCGCGGGCGGTGGTGGCGTCACCCGGGTCGGCAACCGCAACCTCTTCATGGCCTACAGCCACGTCGCGCACGACTGCGTGGTGGGGAACGGGTGCGTGATGGCCAACAGCGCCGCGCTCGCGGGGCACGTGGAGGTGGGCAACCACGTCATCCTCGGTGGCCTGTCCGCGATCCACCAGTTCACCCGCATCGGTGACCACGCGTTCATCTCCGGCGGCTCCATGGTGACCATGGACGTGCCTCCCTACTGCACCGCGCAGGGGGACCGCGCCGAGCTCGCGGGTCTGAACACCGTGGGCCTCTCCCGCCACGGCTACAGCGAGGAGCAGATTGGCCGCATCAAGGACGCGTACCGGACGCTGTTCCGCTCGAAGCTCGGGCTGAACGAGGCGGTGGCCAAGGTCCGCGCCGAGCACGGCGGCCATCGGGAAATCGACGCGCTCCTCGAGTTCATCCAGAGCTCCAAGCGCGGCATCACCCGCTAGAGGCCGGACCCTTGAGCGCGGAGAGACGGGTGCAGGGGAGCGGCGGTTCGGCGGTGGGGCTCATCGCCGGAAACGGCCGGCTCCCGTTCCTCTTCGCGCAGGCCGCGCGCCGCCAGGGCCTCCGCGTCGTGGCCGTGGCGCACCGCGAGGAGACGGACCCGGCGCTGCGTGGCGAGGTGGATGACCTCACCTGGGTCCGCGTGGGACAGGTGGGCCGGATCCTGCGCGCCTTGCGTGCCGCGGGTGTCGAGCGCGCGGTGATGGCGGGAGGCATCGGCCGGGTGCGGGCTCTGACGGCGGCGCGTCCGGACCTGGGCGCCGTGCGCATCATCGCCTCGCTGCGCAGCTTCCGGGACGATGCCCTGCTCCGCGCGGTGGCGAGCTACTTCGAGCGGAACGGGGTGCGCATCGAGGCGCCCACCGCGTTCCTCGAGGAGGTGCTCGCGCCTGCAGGCCTCATTGCCGGACCCGCGCTCACCGATGCACAGACGCGCGACGTGGCGCTCGGATGGGACGTGGCGGGTCTGCTCGGACAGGCGGACGTGGGCCAGACGGTGGTGGTCAAGGGCGGCCACGTCCTGGCGCTGGAGGCGGTGGAGGGGACCGATGAGGCCATCCGCCGCGGGGCCCGTCTTGGAGGCCGGGGCGTCGTCATCGTCAAGCGTGCGAAGCCCGGGCAGGACGAGCGCTTCGATCTGCCCGCGGTCGGGCCAGCCACGCTCGCGCT
>JAKEEX010000436.1 GCA_022616315.1 Myxococcaceae bacterium | reverse complement strand
TGGCGCCGTCGGCGAGCTCGAAGCGCCCCTTGCGAAGGGACTGGGCGCCGGTGAAGGCCCCCTTCTCGTGGCCGAACAGCTCGCTCTCCGCGAGGCTCGGCGGGAGGGCAGCGCAGTTGACCTTCACCAGGGGGCGGTCCTTGCGCGGCCCCAGCCCGTGCACCTCCTCGGCGACGAGCTCCTTGCCCGTGCCCGTCTCCCCCTGGATGAGCACCGTCGTGTGCGACGGCGCCACCTGGCGGATGCGGTACACCAGGTACTTCATCGGGTCGCTCTGGCCGATGAGCGCGAGCGAGCCCTCCACCGACTGAATCTTCTCGCGGTAGTAGGTGTTCTCCGCCTCGAGCCGGTCCTTGAGCGCGCCAATCTCCTGGTAGGCCTGCTTGAGGTTGAGCTCCGCCTGCTTGCGCTCGGTGATGTCGCGGATGCTGCCGCGGCTGCCCGCGAGCATCCCTCCACCGACGTGCACCGGGTTGTTCACCTGCTCCACCCAGCGCACCTCCCCGGTTCGGGTGCGGAGCCGGTACTGGAGGGAGGACTTCTCTCCGGACTGCGCCGCCGCCTGCGAGGCCTCCCAGAACGCACGGTCCTCCTCGAGGACGAGCTGTCTCAGGAGGTCCGGGGAATCCTTGAAGGCCTCGGGAGGGTGGCCGCTCAGGCCCTCGCACGCAGGAGAGACGTACTGGAAGCTGCCGTCGGGGCGCAGCCAGAACTCCCAGTCGTGGGTGAAGTCCGCCACCGTGCGGTAGTGCGTCTTCGCCTCCGCGAGCTGGCGCTCCGTCCGCCTGCGCCGCTGCAGCTGGAGGATGAGGCCTGCGACGAGCAGGCTCTCCACGATGAAGACGCCGAGCGCCACGGAGAGCTCTCTCCAGTGGCTCTCCCAGAGACTGACCTTCCGGTACCGGATGAAGCTCCCGTTGGGGAGGCTGCTCTCGGGGATGCCCCAGCGCTTCAGCTCCCGCCAGTCGAACATGGGGGCCGCGCCGGTGTCCTGGACGAAGGGGATGGCGGAGGCCTTCTCCCCGCGGAGGAGGCGCAGAGCGAGCTCCCCGGAGGACTTCCCCGAGAGCTCCATGCTGAGGAGCACCCCACCTGCGATGCCGTGGCCCAGGTCCTCGGACACGACCCCGAACACCGGCCTGCGGCTCGCTCTGGAGAGGCGCTCGAGCGCGGCGTGGGTGTTGTAGTCCCTGCCCGAGGCGTCCTGCAGGAGGCT
>JAKEEX010000435.1 GCA_022616315.1 Myxococcaceae bacterium | reverse complement strand
GCTCCTGTCCAACCCACACAGGAACGGAATCCTGTGCCACATCTTCGCCCACGCGCCGGTGACTAAACCTGTGCCAGGCGCCCGGAAGAACCGCGAGCGGGTACCGTCTGTACTGGGGGGTATACGTGATCCCCGTTTCCTGGCTCACGCGGCCGTACCTGATCGCGATCGAGCCGTTTCGGCGCATCCTGTACCTCGCGATGCTTCGCCGGATTCGGCGCGCGTGGAGCGCCGCTTACGGAGCCACGACCTAGGTGGCGGCAAGCCGAAGCATCAGCGATTCCAGCTCGCGCACCATGCGTTCGCCGGGCAGCGTGTGCTCGTAGGATCGTGGACTTCCCGCTTTCCTCTGCCCGGGATGCGGTGGCAAGCGCAGGGTCCTCGCCTACCTCACCTTGCCGAGCGCGGTGAAGAGCATCCTGCGGCACCTCGAGTTGTCCGAGAGGCGGCCTGCGCTGGCCCTGGCGCGCCGCCCGCGACAAGACGCCTTCTGGCCGTGACTCCCGGGAGCAGCTCGAACGCGAGTGCCGCGCAGAGCGCGGTCATGAGCGCGCCCAGCCCGGCGAGCAGGACCATCTTGGCCGGAGATTGCCCGATCTCCAGCGTGCGCGAGGTGTCGTGCATGCGCGTCTCCGTTCCCTGTGAAGCGGATGCCCGGATGCTGCACCACGCGCTGTGCCGAGGGAACCTGTCCGCCGCCGACCCGGGGTGGGAAGTGCATATCTCGCGAATGGGTCGGCCATCAGGATCCGACCCGCCGCGTCCTCGCGCCGGCCGGGCACGGCCGTGCTGGCGGGGGGCCGGCGCCTCGGTGTTCCCGAAGAGGAACGAGGCGCCGGCCTCCGTGCCCGGGGGCGTCACTCCACCGTGCTGGGCGCCTGGCGCACGGCGCTCCAGCGCCGCCACAGGAAGTAGACGGGCACGCCGAGCAGCACCAGCACCAGGCCGGAGAGCGCCTGGGCGCGCGTCTTCTCCGCGATGAGGAGGATGACGGCGATGCTGGTGCACAGCGTAAGGTAGAGCGCCGGCAGCACGGGGTAGCCGAGCGCGCGGTAGGGGCGCTCGGCGTCCGGCCGCTTGGCGCGCAGGATGAACAGGCCCGCCGTGGTGAGAGCGTAGCCGAGCAGCACCGCGAAGATGACGTAGTCGAGCAGCTGCCCGTAGGTGCCCGTGAGGCACAAGAGGCTCGTCCACACCGACTGCGCCACCAGGGCGAAGGCCGGCACGTGGTGGCGGTTGAGCTCGCCGGCGCGCTTGAAGAACAGCCCGTCACGCGCCATGGCCCAGTACACCCGGGCGCCGGAGAGGATGAGGCCGTTGTTGCAGCCGAAGGTGGAGATGAGGATGAAGACGGCCATCAGCGTGCCGCCCACCGGCCCGAAGATGACCTCCGCCGCCGCCACGCCCACGCGGTCCTGCGTGGCGTACTGGATGCCGCGCTCCATCACCGTGGCCCCCGTCGGCGAGCCCTGCAGCGGCAGCGTGGTGAGGTAGGCCAGGTTTGCCGTCACGTAGAGCAGCGTCACCAGGCCCGTGCCGAGCACCAGCGAGAGGGGCAGGTTGCGCTTGGGGTTCTTCACCTCCGAGGCCGCGAACGTCACGTTGATCCACGCGTCCGAGGAGAAGAGCGAGCCCACCAGTGCCGAGCCGAACACCACGGTGAAGGCGCCGGTGACGGGCCCCACGCCGGCGGTGAACTGCCCCGGGCCGAAGTTCGCCGCGAGCGCCTGCGCGTTGCTGCCCACCAGCAGGCCCAGGCCCACCAGCATCGCCAGCGCGAGCGCCTTGGTGAGCGTCAGCGTGGTCTGCACCAGCCGGCCATCCTTCACGCCCCGGAGATTGATCCACGTCAGCACCCAGATGGAGACGAGCGCCACCAGCCGCTGCGGCGAGAGGCCGAGCTCGATGAGGCCGCCCGGGGTGGTGATGTCCAGCTGCGGGAACCAGGCGTAGCGCTCCGGGGAGACGGCGGGCCAGAGCACGCCGAGGAAGCGGCCGAAGGCCACGGCCACCGCGGCGATGGTGCCCGTCTGGATGACGATGAAGAGCGTCCAGCCGAAGAGGAAGCCCATCAGAGGGCCCATCGACTCGCGCAGGAAGACGTACTGGCCGCCGGCCTGCGGGTACATGGCGGCGAGCTCGCCGATGGCCAGCGCGCCGAGCAGGGTGATGACGCCAGTGAGCACCCAGGCCATCACCAGCCAGAAGGGCGAGCCCACCGTGCGCGCGATGTCCGAGGAGACGATGAAGATGCCCGAGCCGATCATCGAGCCGGCGACCAACATCGTCGCGTCGACGAGCGAGAGCGCCTTGACGAAGCCCTGCTGCTGCGCGGGCGCGCCCGCCACCAGGGGCGGCGCTGCGGGGGGGACGGGGACTGCGGGGGACGGGTGGCTCATGCGCTCCTCGGGCTGCGAGTCTCCCCCTCCTTCTACCCTGTTCCGCTCTCGTACACCCAGCGGCCGCCCACCAGGGTGCGCTCCACCACCCTACCGCATCCAACAGGGCTCTTGTTCGGCCTTTGCTCTCGTGCTCCGTGTCGTCGCGCTCGCGCTGCTCGCCGGTGCCTGACGATGGGCAGGCCGTCGCCCACCAGGTGTCCGTGCTCGAGACCGCGCGGGCGCTGGGAAGGTGGCCTGGGCCACGTGCTTTGGCACGCACGCGCGCAGGGTGCGGATGGACGGCGCGGATGTCGTCCGGGCGCATGCGGCCGGAGGAGCGGCTGCGCTCCAGCAGGGGCGTTGACAGCCTCTCCCCGCAACCTCAGGTTCGATCCGCTACGACTTCACGCTCGAATCGCTGGAGGAGCGCAATGGAGCTCGTGAACGACCATCAATTCCCCATGCCGCGTGAAGGTTTCGTCGTCACGCACTTCATCACGAGCCGGGACGTCGAGCGCTCGACTGCATTCTACCGGGACGTGCTGGGAGGCGAGGTCGTCACGGAGGGCAGGCCGACGGCCGTCAGGCTGGCCAACAGCTGGATCATCATCAACGAGGGGGGTGGACCGACCGACGACAAGCCGGACGTCTACCTCGAGCCGCCCGGCGACGAGCACAAGACCAGCTCGTTTCTGAACCTCCGCGTCGCGGACATGGACGCGTGCTACACCGAATGGAAGCGGCGCGGAGCGGAGTTCGTGACTCCCCCCAAGACGCACGAGCACGAGATCCGCTGCTACATCCGCGACCCGGATGGCTACCTGATCGAAGTGGGCCAGACGACCCCGACCCCGGCGTGGCCCCCCGCGCCGCCTCACGCATGACGAGGATGAAGGGCAGCGCATCCGGCGTCATCTGACGTTCGAACGGGGTGTTACTCTCTCCCAAGCCGCTCATTTGCGAAGGTCGACGCCTGCTCGACCGCCACCCGCGCGAGGACGTGCGGAGGGAGGACGTGCATCCGGTACGAGGCATCCTGCGCCTCGAACAGCTCCCACGACGGCATGCTCACCACCCGCGCGCGGACTCCCTCGGCGAGCAGCTCCTCGTAGGCGGCAATGCAGAGCGCCACCTCGCTCCCCGTGGCCAGGAGCAGCACCTCCGGCTCTCCCTGGGGCGGATCCGCGAGCACGTACGCCCCCGCTGCAGTCACTACAGCGAGCGTCTCACGGTCACCAACGCCGCGAGGGTGGCGCGACCGATCCCACAGGTGCCACCCCGCGATCCGCCGCGGCAGCCACCGGGGCGCGCGCCTCGCCGCCGCTCGCCGGGCTGATGG
>JAKEEX010000434.1 GCA_022616315.1 Myxococcaceae bacterium | reverse complement strand
GTGATGAGCTGTCGGCCGAGGCCCTCGAGCAAGCCGGCAATCAGCAACAGGCCGACCGCGCCAAGGACGACTCGCGCCGCGATCCGACCCGTCGCCGCCAGCCTTCGACGAGCTCCGGATGGAGCTCCAGACCACGGGCGAGAAGCCGCCGCCGCCCCCCAAGCCAGGCCGGCGTCGCCGGCGCTGAGCTCAGCTGCGCTCCGGATCGCGTCCCCCCTGGCTCCGCACCCGCGCCAGCACGTCCGGGTCCCGCTCGGGCGGCCCGAGCGCCAGGATGACCTTGCTCACGTCGTACAGGATGTCACCCCGGTCGAAGACCGGCACATGCGGGACGTCGCACGCCAGCTCGTCCACGCAGCGGTTGTACGCGACGTCCATCAGCGTCCGCAGGTTGAACGCGTCGTAGAGGTTGTACTCGACGAGGAACCGCAGGGCCTCGAGGTCCTGGTTCCTCACGTGCGCCCGCCACAGCAGGACCGCGTCCCATCCGTTCGCGCCCCGCAGGTGCGGCGGACGCCCGAGCGACAGCGAGTCCTCGATGCTCTTCAGCCCGCCGTGCAGCCCGATGCGTCGGCAGACGAAGCGCAGATCGATGTGCGCCGCGGGCCGGACGAGCTCCGGATAGTGCTGCCGAAGCACGGGCACATCGAAGCAGCTCCCGTTGAAGGTCACCCAGATGGGCCGCGTCGCGAGCGCCGCGGGCAGCTCCTCCATGTTCCGACCCTGCAGGAACACATGGAGCCCCGCGGAGTCGAAGAGGCTCACCACCGTGGGGTTCTGATCCGGCTCTCCGTCCGTCTCGATGTCGAAGAAGACGGCCTGGTCCGCGAAGTCTCCGTAGAGGCGCCAGTGCTCCCGCGCCGGCAGGAGTGACGCGAGGCCGGCGACATCACGCTCGAGGAGCGCCTTCTCCGCGCGCGCGATGAGGGTCCGGGCCTCCTCGTCCTTCGCCCGGGAGATCCCCGGTCCCTCGCCCGCAGCCGGGAAGTCCGCCCAGGAGCGGATCCCTCGCGCCCACAGGTCCTTCTCCCGCCATGGGCCGACTCCAGGGATGTGCTGGAACGTCTGCCGGATCATCCGTGCGTCATGCGACGGGCACTTCACCCTTCGCGAGCCCCTCCAGCAGGGGGACGTCCGCCTCGCAGAACGCCAGACGCTGCATCTGCGCGAACGTCAGGTACGCGAGCGCGTGGGCGCCCAGTGGCTCCGGGGTTCCCGTGTGGATGCGCGCTGCGTAGAGCACGAGCTCCACCTCGAGATCCGGGTAGACGTGGCGTCCCTCCCAGAGCTTGCGGCTCACCTGGAGGTCCACGCCCAGCTCCTCACTGCACTCGCGCGCGAGGGCTGCCGGCTCCGTCTCACCCTCCTCCACCTTGCCGCCCGGAAACTCCCACAGGAGCCCGCGGGAGCCCCCGGGAAGCCGCTGCTGGCAGAGGAAGCGGTCGCCACCCTCGGGATGAGGGATGAGGGCGGCGACCACCCGGACCCGGCGCACGGCGCCTGCGGTCATCCGCGCGCCCCGGCCAGGTCCAGCGAGTACAGATAGCCGTTGTTGGACAGCACGAAGAGGCGCCCCGCGGCGGGCAATGCCGCAGCGGACACGCCCTGCCCCGGGTCCCACTGCAGGACCTTCCGACCCGAGCCCGGATCCACGAACAGCAGCGACTCCTGCACCGGCACCAGGAGGTAGCCCTTCGCGAAGCTCAAGCGGCGGCCGGCCTGCTTGGGCAACGGAAGCGACCAGACCTGCTTGCCGTTCTCGGCGAGGAAGGCCGCCACCTGGCCATCACCGGCTGCGTAGAGGACGTCCCCGCGGGCCAGCAGGTCCGTGAGTCCTCGCGCCGGCGTGTTCCACACCACCCGGCCCGTCGCAGGGTCCAGCGCGAACACGCCGTCCTTGTACGACGCCACGTAGAGCCGCCCACCGGCGAGGATGGGTGAGGTGTCCACGTCCCGGAACGTGCCGCCGGGGCTCGAGACGACCCGCTCCCACCGGGGCGTCCCGTCCGAGAGCTCGAGCGCGGAGACGACGCCGTCCGCGAAGCCGAGGTACACGAGCCCATCACCGGCGACCGGCGTGGAGACGCCGCGGATGGTGAAGCCGGAAGGCGACTCGCGGCGGTACTGCCACAGCCACTTCCCGCTCGCCGCATCCACCGCAAACAGGGCGTCGTTGTGAGACGCGACGAGCACCTTGCCGTCCGCCACCAGGGGGCTCGTGGCGAGCTCCTCCCCGGTGTCGTACGTCCACACGGGCGTCCCCTTCGCCGCATCGAGCGCGTAGAGCGTGCCGTTGCCTCCGGGGACCAGCACCTTCCCGTCGTGGATCGTCGCGCCGGCGCTGAAGAACGCGCCGGTCCTGTAGGTCCAGCGGGGCTTCCCGTCCACTCCCAGCGCGTGCACCACGCCGTCACGGGTCAGCGCGATGACCTGCTGCCGCTCGGAGTCGTAGGCGGGCTGGGCCACCTCACGTGGGCCCGTCTGCAGCAGGGCCTGCTCGTGGACCAGCTGCTTCCACCACTCCACCTTGAAGAGCTGGCCCGCGGGGCGCGTGACCCCGGAGTCCATCGGGTCCGACGACAGCGGCACCGACTTGCACCCAACGAGGAGCGCACCGCTCAGCACCAGCACTGCGGGAAGGAGGCGCATCATTCCGTTACCCTGCATCCGCTTCGCTCTTCGCAGCAGGCGGGGGCGGGATGGTCACGCCCTGGCTGGCGAGGATCTGGAGCCGCTCCGACGCGAGCCGCGCCGCTGCCGTGTTGGGGTGGTTGACCTGAAGCTGCTGCAGCGCCTGCACCGCGTCTGCCTGCTTCCCCTGCTCGATGAGGATGCGCGCGCGGTGATAGGCGCCCATGCCCGTGAGGAACTCCGGACGGTTCGCCGCGGCCATCTGATCGAAGGCGCCGAGCGCCTCGTCCAGCTGGCCCTTGGCTTCGAGCGCGTAGCCGCGCCCCTCGAGCGCGCTGGCCCGGAGCGGGTCGTCCTGCGGTGCATCCTTCAGGAACTCGTCGTCGAGCGCGAGCGCTGCGTCGAAGTTGCCCAGCCGGTACTCCGCCTGCGCCAGGGGCAGGGCCGCCGTCGTCGCTGCGCGTGTCCGTGCGTACGCACTGCGGAAGTCGGTGAGCTCCTTGCGAACCGCCTCGTCCCGCTCCTTCTCGGACTGGAACGGCGGCTTGTCCGGTGACGCAGGCGCGCCAGGCTCCGTCCCCACGGGACGACCCAGCACCTCCAGCGAACGGCTCAGCGCCTTCGACGCCTCCGCCTCCCCACGACGGGAGAAGGTGGACGCCAGCGCCACGCCGAGCAGGGCGACCAGCACGGCACCAGCGCCCAGCATCACGGCCCGCTGGTGCGTGGACATCCAGTCCCGCAACGGTGCGCCCGCCTTCTGCAGGGCGTCGGGCTGGCGAAGCTCCTTCTCTGTCTGCGAAATCTTTGCCACGGCAACTCTCTCGGTCTGAGGGAAAGGGCGGCGGACGTTACTACGGGGAGTGTCGGGAGGGCATCAACACAAGACCCCCGGAAGCTCATCTCTCGCGGCGCCGGGGACGCGGGCTCGCCTTGGACGGGTTCTTCCGGGCGGCCCGCTTGGCCTGGCCGGGGCGCTCGCGGAACAGGAGCCGGAGAGGAACGCGCAGGTCGAAGGTGCTCCTCAGCTGGTTGGAGATGTAGCGCTTGTACATGTCCGGCACCTTCTGGGGCCGGTTGCACGTCAAGGCGAACGTGGGCGGCGCCACCCCCACCTGGGCGATGTAGTAGAGCCTCAACGGGCGCCCATCCACGATGGGGGCCGGGTTGCTGTCCACCATCTGCGCGAGCAGCCGGTTGAGCTGAGGCGTGGGTGCGCGGTAGCGGAACTGCTCCGCGAGCTGCGCCGCCACGTCCAGCACCTTCTTCACCCGCGCCCCCGTGAGCGCCGAGGTGAAGAGGACCGGAGCGTAGGCGACGAACTTGAAGCGGTACTTCAGCTCCGCCCGGAACGCCTCCTCCTTCCGCTTGTCCTTCTCGATCTGGTCCCACTTGTTCACGACGATGACGAGCGCCCGCCCCTTCTCCTCGGCGATGCCGGCGAGCTTGGCGTCCTGATCCACGCCGGGCTCCGTCGCATCCAGGAGCAGGACCGCCACGTCGCTGCGCTCGAGCGTCTTGAGCGCGGCCACGATCGAGTACATCTCGATCCGCTGCTCGATGGTCTTTCGGCGCCGGATGCCTGCCGTGTCCGTGAGGATGAATTGCTTCCCACCGTGCTCGAGCTCCGAGTCGATGGGATCCCGCGTCGTCCCCGGCGCCTCGCTCGCCACCACCCGCTCCTCGCCGAGGAGCGCGTTGACGAGGGTGCTCTTTCCCACGTTGGGCCGGCCGATGATGGCCACGCGGATGGGTTGCTCGGCGGCTTCGCCCTCCCCTTCCTCTCCTTCCTCCCCTTTCATGGGACGCGCCTCCTCCGGAGGAGGCTTCGGAAGCACGTCGATGAGGCGCCCCACGAGCGCCTCCATTCCCAGTCCGTGCTCGGCGGAGACCGGGAACACGTCCCCGAGCCCGAGCGCGAAGAACTCCGCTGCGAGCGCCTGCTGGTCCCCCTTCGGGCTGTCGATCTTGTTCGCCGCGACGAGGACCGGCTTGCCGCTCAGGCGGAGCACCCGGGCGATCTCCTCGTCCACCGGCGTGAGGCCCGCGCGCGCGTCCGCGACGAGGAGGATGGCGTCACACTCCTCCACGGCGAGCTCGGCCTGCCCGCGCACGTGGGAGAGGAGGGCGTCCTGCTCACCCGGCACGAAACCACCCGTGTCGATGACCGTGAACGCACGGTCCCCCCACTCGGTGTCCGCGTAGTTCCGGTCCCGCGTCACCCCCGGCACGTCCTCCACCAGGGCCAGCCTGCGGCGCACGAGCCGGTTGAAGAGCGTGGACTTGCCCACGTTGGGGCGTCCCACGATGGCGACCAGCGACCTCATTCGTACCCCAGCTTCCTCAGGCCCTCGGGGCGCTCGCTCCAGCGCGGCTCCACCTTCACGCGGAGGGACAGGTAGACGTGCGTGCCGAGCAGCCGCTCGACCGCCTTTCGGGCCTCCATGCCGATGGTCTTCAGCATCTGGCCCTGCCGCCCAATGATGATGGCCTTCTGGCTCTCCCGCTCGACGTAGATGGTGGCGGCGATGCGGATCAGCCCTGCCAGCCCCTCCCTGCCCGGAGGCCCC
>JAKEEX010000433.1 GCA_022616315.1 Myxococcaceae bacterium | reverse complement strand
GCAGACGCTCCGCCTGTCGTTCATGAGCAGGCAGGTGGAGCGCATCCTGGGCTACCCCTTCTCGGACCTCGTCATGCCCGACTTCTGGGCCGCCTACGTCCACCCGGACGACAGAGACCGCGTGCTCGAGTGCTTCCGGACGGCGGTGGCCGAGGGGACGGACCAGGCCTGCGAGCACCGCATGATTGCCGCGGATGGACACGAGGTGTGGTTCCACACCGGGGTCAGCGTGGAGACCGATTGGAAGGGGGCGCCGCAGGAGCTGAACGGGGTCTCGGTGGACATCACGGACCTCAAGCGCGCCGAGCACCGCCAGCGCCTCCTGGCGGAGGTCTCCACGAGCCTCGCGGAGTCGCTCGACTACCACTCGACAGTCCGGAAGCTGGCAGAGCTCGCGGTGAGGCACCTCGCGGAATGGTGTCTGGTGGACGAGGTGCACGGGCCGGCCGCGGTGAGCCAGGTGGAGGTGGCGCACCGGGACCCGGCGAAGGAGGCACAGCTGCGCACCCTGGGCCGCCGCCCACTGGTCGACCGGCTGGACGCCGTGGGTCTGCTCCGCGTCCTTCGCACGGGGCACGCCGAGCTCTTCGCGCAGGCCTCCGACGCGGAGCGCATGGCCGGGGCGATGGGCGTCGAGCAGCCGGAGGCGCTGCGATCGCTGGGGCTCGACTCCTGCATGATGGTGCCGCTCCTCGCACGCGGCCGGGTGCTCGGCATCGTCACCCTGGTGTCGTCGAATCCACGCAGGCGCTTCGACGACTCCGACCTCGCCCTGGCCGAGGAGCTGTGCGCCCGTGCGGCCCTCGCCATCGACAACGCCCTCCTCTTCCAGCAGGCCGAGAGGGCGACGGCGGCCCGCGACGAGCTCCTGGCCGTCGTCACGCACGACCTGCGCAACCCGCTCGGCTCCATCGTCACCGTGGCGAAGATCCTCGAGAAGACCTCGGGGGCGGAGAGGAGGGCGCAGCCGATAGAGAAGTACGCGGAGATGATCCTCCGCTCCACCGAGCGGATGAAGCGGCTGATCGCCGACCTGCTGGACCTCGCCAAGCTCGACGCGGGCCGGATGGCGGTGGAGCGCCAGACCACGGACGCCGCCGCACTCGTCCGCGAGTCCCTGGAGCTCGTCGCGCCGCAGGCCACGGAGAAGTCGCTGAAGCTCGAGTTTCGCGGCCGCGAGGGCCTCCTGGTGTCCTGCGACCGGCACCAGACGCTGCGCATCCTCGGCAACCTGGTGGGGAACGCCGTGAAGTTCACGCCGGAGGGGGGCTCCATCATCGTGTCCGTCGCGAGCGGTCAGCAGGAGGCGCTCTTCTCGGTGAAGGACTCCGGCCCCGGCATCTCCGAGGAGGACCTCCCGCACCTGTTCGACCGGTTCTGGCAGGCGAAGAAGAAGGACCAGATGGGCGTCGGGCTGGGGCTCTCCATCGTGCGGGGCCTGGTGGATGCCCACGGAGGGCGCGTCTGGGCGGAGAGCAAGCCGGGCGAGGGCGCGACGTTCTTCTTCACGCTGCCCCTGGCCGAGGCAGGGGCACAGGTGGCACCGCCAGTCCCCGTGCCTGCCCCGGAAGAAGGCCAGCCGCACACCTAGAACTCGGGCACACTCGCCCCCGAATGTCCCCATTTGCTCAGGTCCGCTCCCAGCTCCAGGCCCGGGTGCCCGGCTCCATGTGGGCCCTCGCCGGCTGGGTGGGGGCGCTCCTGCTCGCGCACAACCCCATCCTGCTGTCCGGCTTCGCGCTGACGCAGAACGACCTCGGGGACACGCGCTTCAACCACTACATGCTCGAGCACGGGCTGCGCTGGCTCCTGCAGCGCCCCGGGCACGAGGTCTTCTGGAGCCCGCCCTTCTTCTTCCCCGCGCACGGCGTGGCGGCCTACTCGGAAGTCCTGGCCACCGCGATTCCCGTGTACGCCCTCTGGCGCGGCCTCGGCTTCCTTCCGGACACGGCCTTCCAGCTGTGGCTGCTCTCCTGCACCACGCTGAACTACGTGGCCATGCACGCGCTGCTGCGCAGGGGGCTGTCGTTCTCCCCGCTGGCCTCCTCCTTCGGCGCGCTGCTCTTCGCCGCCGCCGCGCTGCGCACCAACCAGACGATGCACCCGCAGTTCTTCCCCCATGCCTTCACCGCACTGGCGGCGCTGGCACTCGTCCGGGTGGCGCGTCCTGTGGGGCCGTCGGTGCGCAGCCGGCGCGTCTGGCTCACCGTCCTCTTCGCGTGCCTCTCCGCGCAGCTGTGGGCGGGCTTCTACCTGGGCTGGTTCCTCGGCGTCGGCCTGGGGCTCCTCCTCCTGGGGGCGCTGCTCCTCCCGGAAGGGCGCCGCACCCTGGCGGAGGTGGTGCGCGCCCACCCGGTGTGGCTCTGCGTGGGCGTGCTCGCCACGCTCGCCTCGCTCGTCCCGCTGGCGGTGCCCTACCTGGAGGCCAGTCGCGAGCTCGGGGCGCGCTCCTACGCGGAGGTGCGCACCATGCTGCCGCGCTGGCAGTCCTGGCTCCACCTCGGGCCCTTCAGCTGGGTGTACGCGAAGGCCGCGTCGCTCCCGCTCTTCCGCGCCATCCCCATGGAGCACGAGCAGCGCATCGGGTTCGGACTGCTCACGACGCTCGTGTGTGGCCTGGGCCTCTGGTCCCTGCGTCGGCGTCCGGTGGGGCAGCTCTCGCTCGGCGTCGTGCTCGCGGTGGTGTTCCTCGCCACCAGCTGGTGGGGCTTCGAGCCCTGGCGTGTCGTCTACCTCGCCATCCCCGGCGCGGGTGCGGTGCGCGGCGTGTGTCGCATCGCGCTCCTGATGCTGGTCCCTCTGGCCGTGGGGCTCG
>JAKEEX010000432.1 GCA_022616315.1 Myxococcaceae bacterium | reverse complement strand
GGTGCGGAAGGGACGTCAGTACCTCTCTCCACTCCTGCAGTGCCGACGCCTTGTGTGCGAGCGGTGTGGGCGGTGGGGGTGTACCCCTGTCCCCAGGACGCGGCCCGTACACCCGTGCGCCCCCAAGGTCCCCCCTCCCCCAAGAGCGCCCGCCCCTCACCTCGCGGTGGTGCTTCCACACGCCCGCGGCAGCCAGAGCGCCCGCAGGCCAGCACGGGAGCGCTCACCCACGTCACTCGCGGCGCACTGTGCCTCCCGCCTCTCACAGGGGGAGAGGGTATTTCTGCTCACGGGTGGAGAGGCGCTCAGAAGAGGCGCTTTCGGGCCTCCCAGTAGACCTCCTTCGCCACGCGGAAGGTCGGGCTCTGGGGCCCGAGCACCTTGCGCAGGACGTTGGCTCCCGTCTCCTGCGCCGGCAGCAGATAGCGGCTCTCGAGCTCGTACTGGAGGAAGCCGAGCGGGTCGCGCCGGCGGTACTCCGCCATGTAGTTGTGCACCTGCGCGGCGTCCTTCGCCCTCCCGTTGTCCGCGTACTTCGCCACGTACGGGCTGAAGTCCGGGTACAGCCCCCGCTGGCCGAAGTCCCCGTGCAGCGTGGTCTTCATGAAGTTGCCGATGAGGAGGTCATCGAACACCTCGTGGCGCACCGCCGCCATCAGCGACGCGCGCGGGGCCTCGAAGGTGACGCCCCGGCCGAAGCGCCGGCCGTGGAAGCGGATGGGGTGCTCGCGTCCACCCACACGGAAGGTGACGAAGTCCAGGCTCTCGCCCAGGTGCTGGATGGAGCGGAAGTAGCGCTCGAGCGCCATCACCTCCTCCGCCTGCAGCGGGTCGCTCCAGTGGTCCCCGAACTCGGATGGCTCCTTCGGGACGATGACGTTCTCCCGCGGGCGGAGCTCCGTCAGCTGCTCGCGCGCCACGTCGTAGCGGATGAAGGCGGGGAGGAGCTCCGCGGTGGTGCTCGTGAAGCCCCGCGCGTGGTCGGCGAGCGTCGTCGTGTACTCGCCCGCCCAGAGGCTGTCCTTGCGCTGGTACCGGTGCATCGAGCTGAAGGGCACGAAGTACTTCACCCCGTAGTGCTCGGCCTGGCGCGCGATGGTCTGCCCCACCGGCGTCCGCTGCGCCGCGTGGGGCGGGAGGCGCTCTCCGTCCTCGGTGAAGAAGTTGATCATGTCCGCGTCGCCGTACCCCGACAGCGAGAGCAGGAAGCTCTTGCTGTATCCACGGATGACGTTGCGGACGAAGCGTCCCCACCCGCGGTCGCTCGCGTCGTTGAGGTTGACGAGCAGCGTGCCGTCCACGTCCACCAGCAGCACCGCGTCCTGGTTGACGTCCGGGATGCACATCACCCGCACGCGCGGTGAGAGGGGCGTCCACACCCGGTCCACCAGCACGTGCACGTCGAAGCCGAGCGCCCTCAGGTCCTCCGCGATGCGCCCGCCGAAGTGGTTCGGGACGAGCACCCTCCGCTCCCCGCTCCCGGAGAGAAGTGCCAGGGACTCGGGGCTCAGGTGGTCCGGGTGGCCATGGCTCACCCAGACGAAGGGGCACGCCTTCGCGGACTCCAGCTGCTCCGCCGGAATCTCGTGCGAGAGCGTCCAGCTGCCGAAGTACGCGCTGCCCACGAGCCACGGGTCCGTCACCAGCACCGGCCCGGCGTCATGGACGATGAGGGTGGCGTTCCCGATGGTCTCGAACCCCACGTCCATGCGCACCTCTCCTCCGGATTTCGGGGGGACCCGAAATATGAGGCTCGCAAGGTGTGGACGGGGGATGCGGCACGTGAAGTGTGCCGGATGGGTGGCAGTGAGTGTGCGCGGGTGCACAGCACAGGGGGGCTCGGTGTCGGCCCAGCCCCCTCACCCCGTCCCTCTCCCAGGGGGAGAGGGGACTTAGCCGAAGAGCTCTCGCACCTTGCCGAAGAAGCTCTTGCGCTGAGGGTGCACCTCCTCGCCGGCCTCCTCCGCGAACTGCTCGAGCAGCGCGCGCTGGCGGTCGGTGAGGTCCGTGGGCGTCTCCACCACCCAGCGGATGAGCTGGTCCCCGCGGCCGCTGCCGTGCAGGTGCGGGATGCCCTTGCCGCGCAGCGTCTCCACCTTGCCGCTCTGGGTGCCGGCGCGGACCTTCAGCTTCAGCTTACCGTCCAGCGTGGGCACCTCCACGGTGGCGCCGAGCGCGGACTGCGTGAAGGAGAGTGGCACCTCGCACATCACGTCGTACTCCTCGCGCGTGAAGATGGGGTGCTCGCGCACGTGGATGGTGACGTAGAGGTCTCCCGGCGGGCCGCCGCGCTCGCCCGGCTCCCCCTGGCCCGCGAGGCGCACGCGCGTGCCCGTGTCCACGCCCCCGGGGATGCGCACGTCGAGCGTCTGCTCGGCGGTATAGCGCCCCGTGCCGCGGCAGTGCTTGCAGGGGTCCACCACCTGGCTGCCCGTGCCGGCGCAGTCCACGCAGGGGCGACTGACCGCGAAGAAGCCCTGCGTGAAGCGCAGCTCGCCCGAGCCTCCACACGACGCACACGCACGCACACCCGCCGCGCGCGACTTGCTGCCCGTCCCGTCGCAGTGCTCGCAGCGCTTCGGCTTGGTGATGGGGACCTTCACCTCGCAGCCGAAGGCCGCCTCCTCGAAGGACACCTCGAGGTTGTAGCGGAGGTCCGACCCGCGCCCGCGCACCGCACGCGCCCGGCCGCCGCCGAAGATCTCTCCGAAGAGGTCCCCGAAGATGTCGTTGATGTTGACGCCCTGGAAGCCCTGGCCGCCGAACATGTCCCCGGGGTGGCCGAAGCGGTCGTAGCGCGCGCGGCGGTCGGGGTCGGAGAGCACCTCGTAGGCCTCGCTGGCCTCCTTGAACTTCTCCTCCGCCGAGTGGTCCCCGGGATTGCGGTCCGGGTGGTACTGGAGCGCAATCTTGCGGAAGGCGCTCTTGAGCACCTGCTCATCCGCGCCGCGCTGCACCCCCAGCACCTCGTAGTAGTCCCGCTTCTGTGCAGCCCCCGGCATTCCGTCCAACTCCCTGAATTTCCAGTGGAAAACGCCCGAGTCCGCGCATCCGCGCAGGGGGCGAGCCACTATAATGCAGGGCGGAGGCGCGGCAATCCCGCGAGGTGGGTGGGCCGTGGGGCATGCGGCCGGGCGCAGGACGCGCGGGGTGGCGGCTGTGCTCGAGGGCCGACGTCAGACGGTCCACACGCGGTTGGGTGTGAGCTCCATGCGCGCGAGCCGGCGCTTGAGGGTGGGGTCCACCGCGCCCTGAGCTGTCCACTTGGGACACACGAAGTGGAGCTCCGCGCTGTAGAGCTTCGCGGCGGAGGCGAGGAGGCTCCAGCGGTTCTCGGCGCCCGGGTCCTCCACCACGCCTGGCGTCACCACCTCGAGGATGATGGGTGTGCGGGCCGAGTCGGACTGGCGGCAGGTGAAGTCCGGACGGTGGTCCTCGATGGTTCCCGACAGGATGGGGGGTGCCATGAAGCCGGGGAGGCGCGCCTTGATGTCGGTGTAGCCGACTGTCCGGAAGTACTCGGCCATCAACCAGAGCAGCCTGCGGCGCTCCTCGTCTGACACCACAGGCTCGCAGCCGACGGCGAAGGTGGTTTCGTTGTCGGTCTCCATCATGCGGAAAACCTGTCCCCCCGTCCCGGGGGTGGCAATCCACGCCGACCGGGGGTTGTCTGCCGCGTCGTGAGGCAGGCGGGCGGACGCGACGACTCCCCTTGCGCCCGGGCGTGGAGCGCGTTGCCCACGCCCTCGGCGGAGTGCAAAGGTCCGCGCCCGCCGTGACGCCCGCGCCCGTCCGCTCCACCACACTCCGCCTGCTCTCGTTCCTCCGGCCCCACCGTCGGCTCCTCGTCACGGGCTCGGTGGCCGCGGGTGCGGTCGCGGGCACCTCCGCGCTCTACGCGTGGCTGGTGGGGCCGCTCCTGCGCGCGGTGCTGATGGCCGAGCCCGTGCGGCTGGGCGGGGTGGAGCTGTCGGGGGCCAGCCTGGCGTGGGCCCTCCCGCTCGCCATCGTGGGCGTGGCGGCGGTGAAGGCCGTGGCGCAGGCGGTGCAGGTGGGGACGCTCGGCGCGCTCGGGCAGAAGGTGCTCGTGGACGTGCGCCGCAGCCTCTACGGACACCTGCTGCTGCAGCCGCCCGCGTTCTTCGAGGAGCGCCGCTCGGGAGACGTCCTCTCCCGGATGACGGCGGACGTGGCGCAGCTGGAGTTCGCCGTGGCCCAGGCGCTCACGTTCTACATCCGCGACGGGCTTCAGGTGCTCGCGCTCCTGGGCGTGTGCCTGGCCATCGACTGGCGGCTCTTCCTCCTCACCTTCCTCGTGCTGCCGGGGGCCATCCTCCCGGTGGCCCGCTTCGCGCGCTCGCTGAAGAAGGTGGCCGGACGCACCCAGGCGGGACTCGGGAGCCTCACGGCGCTCACCGGCGAGGCGCTCCAGGCGCTGCCCGTGGTGCAGGCCTACCGCTACGAAGGTGCCCTCCTCTCGCGCTTCGAGCGTGAGCAGGCGTCCTACCTGCACCAGATGCGGCGCTCGCTCCTCCTGCGCGGGCTCTTCACGCCCACCAACGAGGTGCTCGGTGTGGTGGGAGCGGCGCTCGCGCTGGCCTGGGGCGTGCGCGCGGTGCAGGTGGAGCCTGCGCTCGCGGGCAAGCTGCTCTCCTTCCTCGCCGCGGCGTTCATGCTGTACCAGCCCCTGAAGTCGCTTTCCGGAACGCTGGGACAGGTGGTGGCCGGGGTGGCCTCGGGCGCGCGCCTCTTCGAATTGATGGACGTGCCGCCCCCCGTGGACGGAGGGGTGAAGGTGGGGCCGCTCTCGCGCGCGCTCGACTTCGAGGACGTGCGCGCGACGTATGCGGATGGGCGCGAGGCGCTCAAGGGCGTGCGCTTCACCGTGCCGGCGGGAGCGCGCGTGGCGCTCGTGGGCGCGAGCGGTGCGGGCAAGTCCACGCTGATGTCGGTGGTGCTCGGCTTCCTGGCACCCAGCGGGGGACGGGTGTCCTGGGATGGCGTGCCCCTGTCGGACGCCTCGCGCGCGGGGGTGCGGGAGCAGCTCGCGTGGGTTCCGCAGGAGCCGGTCCTCTTCTCCGAGACGGTGGCGGAGAACCTTCGCCTGGCCCGCGCGGACGCGGACGATGCGGCGCTGTGGGAGGCGCTGGAGGCGGCACACGCGGCGGACTTCGTGCGCGCGCTGCCGCGGGGCCTCGAGGAGGCGGTGGGCGAGCGTGGCAGCCGCCTGTCCGGCGGGCAGCGTCAGCGGCTCGCCATCGCGCGCGCGTTCCTGAAGCGTCCCTCGCTGCTGCTCCTGGACGAGCCCACGAGCGCCCTGGACGCGGCGAGCGAGCGCGCGGTGCAGCAGGGGCTGGACGCGCTCATGCGCGGGCGCACCTCGCTGGTGGTGGCCCATCGCCTCTCCACCGTGGCCAGCGCGGACGTGGTGGTGGTGCTCGAGGCGGGGCAGGTGGTGGAGGTGGGCACACACGCGGAGCTGCTCGCACGTGGCGGCCGCTACGCACAGCTCGTGCGTCTGGGCGCGGTGGGCCTGGCGGCCTGAAAAAGTGCACTGCGCCGGCGTGGAAAAACACAGCGCGCCTGCGCTGAATGAGCGCGTTTGGCGCCTCAATTCCCACCGTGCGCCTACACGCGTGCGCGTGGAATGCTCACCACGCAAATGCGGTGCGCCATCAGGGCGTCAGGCCAATGGCGTCCCGCGCGTCCAACCTGCAGTCTTCAGCGGGGACGCTCCGTGCGCGCTGCACGTGCCTTGAGTGAGGGAGTCATGTCAGACGCTCCGACGGTCGAGACGAACAGCCCTCACCCAGGCAGCCTCGCCGAGCGTTGCGAGGAGGCGCACGTCGCGCAGCGGGCCACGCCGCCGCCGCTCCCGAAGCGCCGGACGCACCTGCCCCCGCCGGTCCCGGACGAGCCCGACCGCTCCCGCCACGCGGAGGCGCCCGGGCCCGGCGGTGTGCCGCGGCGTCTCCTGCGGGACGTGGTGACGCTGCCCCCCTTCCGCACGAATGCGGCGGTGCACTTCTTCTGGCCCGCGGTGACGCCTGCACGGCCGCATCCGGTCCTCCCACCCGCGCCGTCGTCCCATGCGCACTGGTGGGTGCTCGCGGCGGTCGTCCTGTCGGTGTCCGGGGCCTTCGCCGCAGGGATGTGGGCGGGGCGCGAGGTGGAGCGGGAGACGCAGAAGCAGATCGCGCAGTCACGCGTGCGCGGCAAGGGGCGCGCCGCCGTGGCGCAGCAGCACGTGCCCGCGGTGACGCCTCCGCTCCCGGTGGCGCCCGTGCCGGCGTCCGTGCTGGCTGACTCGCAGCAGGGCGTTGCGGGCACTGCGGCGCCTGGGACGGCCGTGGCCTCCGAGCGTCCGTGGGAGGTCGCGGGTGCGGGGGGACTCGCGCTGCTCGAGTCACCTGGCGAGACGCGGCCGAGCCCCCTGCTCTCGCCCGAGAACACGCCGGCCGCGGTGGTCCGACTGGCGGATGCTCCACTGGAGTCGCCCCTCGTTGCGGCGAGTGAGGACGACGAGGAGGTGTCGGCGCTGATGGATGCGCTGCCGGGCCCGTCCCCCTCGCCGCGGCGACTCGAGAGGGACCGGGCGCCGAGCGTGTGGGTGCCGCCGGCCCCGACCGCGCAGGAGCTGCCCGAGGCCCTCTCCCGCGACGACGTGCTCGCGGTCCTGCTCGCCCACAAGGACGAGCTGGTGGAGTGCGTGCGCGAGCAGCAGGCCCGGACGCCCGAGCTGCACGGCACCCTGATGGTCCGCTGGAACATCCGCCCCGCCGGCGCCACCTCGGGCATCACCGTGGAGAGCTCCGAGCTCGAGGACACCGCGCTCGCGCGCTGCGCCCGGCGACGCATCGGCGGGTGGACCTTCCCGGCACACCGTCAGCAGATGGGGCCGGTGCGGGTGCCGTTCACGTTCTGAGGGGCTTCAAACGGAAGGCGCCGCCAGCTCAGTCGCCCGCTTCTGTGTAGCCGGCCTCCCGCTGGTGGCGCAAAGCAAGCACCAGCACGACGTCTTCTTCTTCGAAGAAACGGTAGAGCGCGAGGTAACCAGTCCGGCCACGGGAGATGACGAGCTCTCGCAGCCCCTTCTCAACGGGGCGGCCGACGAGAGGGTGCTCCGCGAGGATGGACACGGCTTCGCGGACGCGCGTGACCATCAACTCCGAAAGCTCCGACTCATGCTCGATGAGAAAGGCGACGAGGCGATCGAAGTCTGCGAGCGCCCGTGCCGTGTATGCTATCCGCGCCACGGCTTCGCTTTGGGGCGAGTGACCCGACGACCACGCGCGCGAGCCTCCATGGCCGCGTGGACGTCGTCCGCATCGTAGGCGAGCCCGGACTCCAACGTCTCCTTCTCTGCAGCCAGGGCATCGGCCACGAAGCGCTTACGCTGCTCAGCGCGCACGGTCTGCTGTTCGATGGCATCGACCATGAACGCATGGGGGCTCTTCCCTGTCCCCTTGACCACCGCGGCGACGCGGGCCTTGAGCTTCGGCGTCAATTTGAGCGAGGTCGCCATGGCGCTGCTCCAATCCGTTGAAGTGGTATTACCATGGTATTACCGAGGCCTCCGAACAACAACTCGAGCATCAAAGGAGTGAGAGCTGCGACCCGGCCTTCGGCGGGCGGCGGAACGTCGTCCCCTCCCCTGCAGCGTCCCAGGCCGCCCGGTCGAAGCCCAGCCGGCGCGCGGTGGTGCGGAAGAGCTGCTCCACCGTCTGTGCGTAGAGACCCTCTCCGCGCTTCCGCGTTCCGAAGCGCGCGTCGTACAGCTCGCCGCCGCGCGTCTCGCGGATGCGGTGCAGCACGCGCTCGGCCCGGAGTGGAAGCACTGCGCGGAGCCGCTCCTCGAACACCTGCTTCACCGGGCCGGGCAGTCGAAGCAGGACGTAGAACGCCGAGCGCGCCCCCGCCTCTCGCGCTGCACTGAGCACCCGCGCGATATCCTGGTCGTTGAGGCCGGGGATGACCGGCGCCACCGCGACCGCCACCGGGATTCCCGCCCGCGCCAGCGCTTCGATGATGCGAAGCCGGCGCCGCGGTGAAGGGGCCCACGGCTCCAGCGCCCGCGCCACCGCCTCGTCGTGAAAGGGCAGCGTGATGGCCACGGACGCATGCGCCTCGCGCACGAGCGTCTGCAGCACGTCCACGTCCCGCTCCACGAGCGCGCCCTTGGTGATGATGCCCACGGGGTTCCGGTACTCGGCGCACACCTCGAGGCAGCCCCGGGTGAGCCGCAAGGAAGCCTCCAGCGGCTGGTAGCAGTCCGTCACGCCGCTGAAGGCCACGAGCTCGCCCTTCCACGAGGGCTTGTCGAACGCCTCGCGCAGCAGGCGCGGGGCCTCCGGCTTCACCACGAGCTTCGCCTCGAAGTCCGTGCCCGCACCGAAGCCCAGGTACTCGTGGCCCGGCCGTGCGTAGCAGTACGCGCACGCGTGCTGGCAGCCGCGGTAGGGGTTGACGCTCCAGCTGAAGCCCACGTCCGGGCTGTCGTTGTGCGCGAGGATGGAGCGCGTCGCGTCCTCGTACACCTCGAGCCGCGCGGGAGGGATCTCCTCCAGGTACTCCACCTCGGTGGAGGCCCAGGGGTTGGGCGGGTTGGAGACGGGACGCAGCTTCACGCGCGGAACCTTCGCGCCTGCACATGCGTTCAGTCAACCCACTTGCTGACTCAGGGCGTGCGCCAGTCGGGGGCCCGACTCTGTTCCCCCGTCACGCCCGGCTCCTCCAGCGCGCCGAACGGGCCCGGAGGAATCGCGGGCGGGAAGCGCTGAGTCGTCTCGAGCACCGCGAAGAGGAGCAGCGTGCCCATCAAGACGATCGCCACCGCGGTCATCACCTTGCTGCCTCCGCGCCGCCGGGCGAGCTCCATGAAGATGGCGCCCACGAGGCCCGCCTTGACCACGGCGATGACGAGCGCCACCGGGAGGCTCCAGCGCCCGTGCGGCAGGTGTGCCAGGAGCCACGTGGCCGTCGTGAGGAGCACGAGCACCAGGCCCACGAGGAGCAGGAGGCTCACGCGGGGCGGTGGGGGTTCCTCGTCGTCGTGGCCGTGGTGGCGCGGGGTGGACGTCACATGGGGGATTGAGTCACGCGAGGTAGAGCAGCGGGTAGAGGAAGAGCCAGATGATGTCCACGAAGTGCCAGTACATGCCGCCGAGCTCCAGCGCCACGGGGTACTCCGCAGTGATGGTGCGCCGGCGGAGCCGCACGGCCAGCACCGCGAGCACCACCACGCCTATCAGCATGTGCAGCGCGTGCAGCCCCGTCATGAGGAAGTAGAGCGTGTAGAAGAGCGAGGCCCCGGGGACGCGCAGCTTCTCGAACGCGTACCACTGCCCCGGGAGCGCACCCTCGTGCGCGTGGTGGCCCCACTCCACCCCCTTGAGGACGAGGAAGGCCAGCCCCATGGCGATGGCTCCGAGGAGCAGCAGCGTCGCGACGTGTGTGCGCTTCGCCTCGAGCGCGCGCGGGGCGAGTGCGACGAGCGTGCTGCTCACCACGAGGAGGAAGGTGTTCACCGTCCCCAGCAGCACGTCCATGTGCTTCTGCGCTTCGTGGAAGAGGCCACCGTACGCCCAGCGGTACACCGCGTAGACGGCGAAGAGCCCGGTGAAGAGGAGCAGCTCCGTCGCGAGGAAGGTCCACATGCCCAGGTGGGCCGCGTCCTTCTGCGCGCCGAGCGTGCCGAAGTGCTCCGCGCGGAATTTGCCGGTGTGCGTGCCTTCAGTAGACACGCGGGGCCTCCACCACGGTGTAGTCGTGGGGCTCGCGCTCGAACTCGGGGGGCGTCAGGAAGTTCGCGGCGGGCGGTGGCGAGTGGCTCGCCCACTCGTAGCCGTGGCTCCTCCACGGGTTGTCCCCCGCGAGCGGCCCCTTCACCAGCGCCCAAACCAGGTAGCCCGCGATGCCGAGGAAGCCGTAGGCGAGGAGGCTCGCTCCCGCGGTGGACGCGACGTGCAGGGCCTGGAACTCCGCCGGGTACGTGGCGTAGCGGCGCGGCATGCCCATGTTGCCGAGCAGGAAGTGCGGCAGGAAGGTGACGATGAAGCCGAAGATGATGAGCACCGCGGAGCCGATGGCCGGACCGCTCGGGTACATGCGGCCGAACATCTTCGGGAACCAGTAGTGGAGCGCCGCGAGGAAGCCCATCAGCGCCGAGCCCACCATGATATAGTGGAAGTGCCCGACGACGAAGTACGTGTCGTGCCAGTGCACGTCCGCGCTCGTGGTGGCCACCGCCACGCCCGTCATCCCCCCGAAGAAGATGAAGAAGATGAAGCCCAGCGCGTAGACGAGCGGCGCGCTGAGCACGATGGAGCCGCGGTAGAGCGTGCCAATCCAGGTGAACACCTTGATGGACGTGAAGATGGCCACCAGCATGGAGAGCGCACCGAACGCGCCCGAGCCCGCCACGGACTGGCCCGCGACGAACATGTGGTGTCCCCAGCTGAAGAAGCCCACGAATGCAATTCCCACCGTGCCCAGCACGATCATCCGGTAGCTGAAGGGGTTCTTCCGCGAGAAGGCGCAGATGACCTCGCTCAGCACGCCCATGGTGGGAAGAATCATGATGTAGACGGCGGGGTGGCTGTAGAACCAGAAGAGGTGCTGGAAGAGCACCGGATCCCCACCGCGCCCCACGTCGAACAGGCCGATGCCCGCCACCCGCTCCACTGCCACCAGCAGCAGCACCATCCCGAGGATGGGCGTCGCGAGCACCTGGATGAGGGAGGTGCCGTAGAGCGCCCACACGAAGAGCGGCATCCGCATCCACGTGAGCCCCGGCGCACGCAGCGTGTGCACGGTGACGATGAAGTTGAGCCCCGTGAGGATGCTGCTGAAGCCGATGATGAAGACGCCCACGAGGATGGGCAGCACGTCCGTCCCCGAGGTGGTGCTGTAGGGCGTGTAGAAGGTCCACCCCGTGTCCGCGCCGCCCTGGAAGAGGCCCCACAGCGTGATGACCCCGCCCGCGGCGAAGAGGTACCAGGAGAAGAGGTTGAGGCGCGGGAAGGCCACGTCGCGCGCGCCCACCATGATGGGCAGGAGGAAGTTGCCGAACGTGGTGGGCACCGACGGGATGAGGAAGAGCCACACCATGATGACGCCGTGCAGGGTGAAGGCCCGGTTGTAGGCCATGGGTCCCAGCACGTCCGGCTCGGGGGTGAGCAGCTCCAGCCTCAGGGCCAGCGCGAAGAAGCCGCCCAGCGCGAAGAAGAGGAGGACGAGCACCAGGTACAGCACACCGATGCGCTTGTGGTCCTTCGTGCGGAGCCAGCTCCACAGGCCCGCCTCGGCGGTGAGATAGCTGGGCACTTCAGCGGGAGGTGGGGACATAGACGGGCTCCTGGCTCACCGCCTCGCCGGGTCGGGCCGGGCGCAGGCTCTTGATGTACTCGACGAGCGCCGCCGCGTCCGTGGCGCTCAGCTGCCCGAGGTAGGTGGGCATCACCGGGAGGAAGCCCGCAACCACCTGCGCATCCGGGTCCATCATGGAGCGGGTGAGGTACGCCTCGTCCGCGACGATGTCCTCACCTGACTTCAGCCGCTCGACGCGCAGGTACAGGCCCAGCCAGGTGGGGCCGATGTGCGGAGTGCCGTCCTCGGTGTGGCACTTGAAGCACCCCTTCTCCGCGGCCACCCGTCGGCCGCGCGCAGCCATGGGGCCTCGAGCCTCCTCGACCTCCGCGCCCTCATGGAAGGGCGAGAGCGTGGCCACGTCGCCGCCCTGCTCCTGCGCGCTCCACGCCTCGAAGTCCGCGGGCGCCAGCACGACCACCTCGCCGCGCATCCGCGAGTGCATGAGTCCGCAGTACTCGGTGCAGTAGATTGCGTGGCGTCCAGGCCGGGGCGCCTCGAACCAGATCTGCGTGTAGCGTCCGGGGACGGCGTCGTGCTTCACCCGGAAGTCCGGCACGAAGAAGGAGTGGATGACGTCGCGCGAGGTGATGAGCAGGCGCACCGGGCGGCCCGCGGGCACGTAGAGGACTCCGACGCTGGAGGGTCCATCGGCGTAGGCGAACTTCCACATCCACTGCTTGCCCATGACGTACACGTCCAGCGCCCCGCGTGGCGGGCTGTTGAACCAGGAGAAGTCCAGGAAGCCGATGACGAACCACAGGAGGAAGAACGTGAGGGGGAGGCTCAGGAAGAGCGCCTCCATCCAGTGCGGCGCCTCCACGCGCGGCGTCGTGGGCGCATCCCCGGGCCGGCGCTTGTAGCGCACGAGGAAGACGAGCCCCACCACCGCGAGGCCCGTGGCCACGAGCATGCTCATCCCGATGACGAAGAAGTGGAGCCCGTCCACCCGCGTGGCGAAGGTGGAGGCGGCCTCGGGGAGGAAGAGCATGCGGCGCATGAGCTCACTCACTCGGGCGCCTCCGGCTCCTGCTGGAGCAGCAGCTCCACCGCGCGCTCGATGGGCACGTGGATGACCCCTGCATCGCGGTCCACCCAGCCGTAGGAGGACAGCTGGTGGCGCTGGCGCTCGCGCAGCTCCTCGGCGCGCGTGTCCAGGTCGAAGGGCTCCTGGTTGACGCGCCCCACGGTGGCGTGGCCGACCTCACCGGGCACGCGCGACTCGCGCGCCTCCGCCGGGGCGCCCGCGCGCAGGATGGGGACGGTGGCCCAGACCGAGAGCGCGAAGAGGGTGAGCACCGCGCCCAGGACGGCCAGCACCCGGCGTGCGGACACGTCCTCCCGCTGCGGGGGCGGCGGGTGGAAGCCGGGGCCGCTCATGGCACCTTCACCTTCAGCGAGTGGAGGAGGAAGGGGTCTCCCACCGGTGCGGTGTAGCGCCCCCGCGCGAGCCAGAGCGCCGCGGCGGCAGCGATTCCGCCCACGCCCACGAAGGCGGTGAGGCTCGTCCAGTGCAGCGTCGGCCGCTCCGGGTGCAGCGCCGGCATCACCAGCCACCAGGTGTCCAGCGCGTGCATCGCGAGGAGCCAGAGCGCCACGACGGCGAGGAGCCGTCGGTCCGCCTTGAGGCGACGCTGGAGGAGCAGGAGGAACGGGAGCGCGAAGTGTCCGAGCACCAGCACCACGGCCACCGGCCGCCAGTGCTCCGTGCGCGCCAGGACCCAGGGCACCTCCTCGGGCAGGTCCGCCACCCAGATGAGCATGTACTGGCAGAAGGCGATGTACGCCCACAGGCACACGAAGGCGAAGAGCAGCGTGCCCAGGAGCCGGAAGTGGGTCGGCCCGAGGAGCGCGCCGAAGAGCCCTGCCCCGCGCGCGGATGCAGCCACCACCACGAGCAGCGCGAGAGCGCCCACCCACGTGCCGATGAAGAAGTAGGCGCTGAAGACAGAGGACACCCACCGCGGCTCCAGCGACATCAACCAGTCCACTGCGGCAAAGGACGTCGTGAGCCCGAGCACGGGAAGGCCCCCCGCGGACAGGCGCCGCTGACGCACGGTGAGGTCCACGTCACCGCTCTCGTCCTGGCGCGTGCTCCAGTGCAGGAGCAGCCACGCCACCGCGCTCCAGACGGTGAAGTAGAGGACGGTGCGGACAAGGAAGAAGGGGACGTTGAGGTAGGGGGCCTTCGCCAGCAGCTGCTCGCGCGCGTGGGGCGGCAGGTCCGCGGGAGGGTGGACCCACGGAAACAGGGGAGAGAGGCCGAGGACCACCGGCACGAAGAGGAGCGCAAAGAGGGGGAGTGTCGCGGCGCCCAGCTCGAGCGGTCGTCGCACAGCGGTGGGCCAGCGCGCACGTGCCGCGTGGAAGGTGGCCAGGAGGAGGAGCGCTCCGAGCGCGAGGCCCATCCAGTACGTGAAGGCGAAGTGGTAGGAGAAGAGTGTCTCGCGTGTGTTCTGGGTCAGACCCAGCGCGGTGAGGCCGAGTCCCAGCGTGCCCACCGCGGCGCACCCGAGCACGAGGCGCTGGCCTCCCTCGAAGCGTGGGAGCACCGGGTTCATGGCGTCTGCTCCTGGAGCCGTCGCCGTTCGTCTGGTGGAGCGAGGGCGAGCGACGCACGGCGTGAGAGTGCGAGCGCCCGCAGGTAGGCCACCACCGCCCAGCGGTCCTCCACGGAGAGCTCCGCTGCGTAGGAGCGCATCATCCCGAAGCCCTCGGTGATGACCGCGAAGTAGTAGCCCGCGGGGTGCGGAGTGAGGGCGCGCCCCGCTCCCGGGCGTGTCTCACCTGCGTCGAGCGGAGCCGCCTCTTCCCTCCCCACCTGAGAGGGGGTCGGGGCGAGGGGAATCTGCTCCTCTCGGCCGTGCACCCACTCCTCCGGCCCGAACAGATCTGGCGGACGCCGGAGCGGCATGCTCGGCGCCACTCTGCTGTCCCCGTACCCGAGGAGCCCGTGGCACGCCGCGCAGGACGTCTCGAAGCGTGAGCGTCCCCGTGCATAGAGCGACGCGGTGGCCCGCAGTGGTAGGTCCTCCCGCCACGCCCCCGTCGCCGTGCGCGCCTCGCGCAGCTGCTGCGCCACCTGGAGGAATTCCTGCGGCACCGTGCCTTCCGGCGGCGTGCGCATCACCTTGCCGTCCGCGAAGAAGGTGCTCGGGTCGTACGCCTTGTCCTGCGGGACGCGGTTGAAGGCGCCCCAGTCGGGGCAGGCGGTGAGCGTGATGGCGAGGAGCGCGAGGGGGAGCGTGGGGTGCACAACCCCCT
>JAKEEX010000431.1 GCA_022616315.1 Myxococcaceae bacterium | reverse complement strand
GGGATGCTGAGGGCCAGGAGGAGCAACGCACTCCGGGCCCGGGACGGGATTGTCATCTCCGCCTTCCGCTCTCTTCCTCGAAGAGAGAAGGCACCACGGAGGGCGTCGGCAGCGCGCCGAGCTTCTCCGCACCCACGGGCAGGTGTCCTGGCTTCCGGGCCCGGACAGGACGCACGCTGCGCCCTGCCCGACCGACTCCCTCCCGCCTTCCCCCGGCCTTCACCGGCCCGGAGTGGCGACTGCGCGGAGGAGGTCTGCCCCCTTTCCTCGGGCGGGGGCTCCCGGTCACAGTGGCGGGACCGCGCCGGACTCTCACCGGCTTCCCTCTTTGGGCCGCCCTCCGCGGGCGACCCGTGAGCGGGCCGTCCATAGAGGGAATGCACCGCAGCCGTCAAGGCTGCCGGCCTGGCGCCAGCGGCCCTGAGGGGAGACGGCCCCACCCGCGCCCGGCAGGTCGCTCTCCTGCCACCTCGTGCCTAGGTTTGACTCCAGAACTTGCGGAGGGGTCCCCGAGAGGCTGAGGCATGAGGGGTCCCCGAGAGGCTCATGAGGCCGCACCTGAGCTCGGTCGTCCAGCATCTGCGCCGGATGTGGACCGCCTATGCGGTGCTGCTCGCGTCCATCCTCCTCAGCATCGTCGCCCACCGCTACCTCGCCAGGACGGTGGACGCCGAGCAGCGAGCGCGCGTGGAGACCGCCGCCGAGGAGACGCGGCGTGCGCTCGTCCAGCGTGTCGACCACGCCCTCAGCATCCTCTACGCCGTGCGTGCCCTCTTCGTCGCGAACAGCGACGTGAAGCCTGGGGAGCTCGAGGCGCTGCTCGAGTGGATGGATGCGGACGCCCGCTACCCCGCGATGCAGGGCGTCGCATTCGCCAGGTCCTCGCCCTCGGGCGTCAGGGTCACCCGCGTCGCGCCGCTCGAGCCCAACAAGGCACTCCTCGGCGAGGACCTCCGAGCCATCCCCGGCGCCGACGAGGCCATGCGCAGGGCGGCTGCCACGGGACAGCCCGCCGCGGTCACCCGGTCCAGCGCCGGGACCGCTCCGGGAGAGTCGGGCCCCCCCATGATGTGGGTGTTCCTGCCGGTGGGCCAGGAGAGCGCTCGGACGGGAGGCGCGAGGTCGCACGCCCACCAGGCGGTCGGCTACGTCGTCGGGTTGTTCCAGGCGGACGAGCTCCTGAGCAACCTCGGCCCCCTCGGCGGAGTCGTCGACTACGAGGTCTACGACGGCGCCGCACCCACCCCCGACACGCTGCTCTACGACGACGACGGACTCCCCAACGTGGGGACGGGGAGAGGCGGACAGCCGCTGCTCGTGTCGACGAGCCTGCCGCTCGTCGGGAGCCCCTGGACCCTCTCCTTCTCGACGCGTCCCGGCTTCGAGGAGGTGGGCGTGGAGCGCCGGGTACCCATCGCGGTGTCGGTGGGCGGAATGCTCGTGGGTGCGTTGCTCTTCGGCATCATCGCCACGCAGGTCCGCGCGCGTGTGGCGGCCGAGCGGATGAGCGG